>CALGJN010000236.1:0-3882 GCA_937920185.1 uncultured Cellvibrionales bacterium
AAGACTTTGATGAGTGGCAGCGGGTTTTCGCGGTCAATGTCACCGCCCCAGCGATTCTTTGTCGTGCCGCAGGCGAGCATATGGTTGCCCAGGGTTCGGGAAAAATAATCAACGTGGCGTCGACCTCGGGTATTCTCGGCAAGGCCAGTCTCGCTGCCTATTCTTCGAGTAAGGGCGCAGTGTTGCAATTCACCAAAGCACTGGCCGCAGAGTGGGCTAAATTTGGCGTACAGGTAAATGCGATTGCCCCTGGCGCGTTTAAAACTGACGCCCAGTCCAAAGTCATGGAATCGCCAGAAATACTCAAGCGCCGAGTAGGTAAGATCCCAGCGCGGCGCATGGCGGAAAGCTCAGAAATAGGTGCTTTGACCTGTTACCTTGCGTCGGCTCAGTCGGATTTTGTTACCGGGTCGGTGATGGTTATAGACGGCGGCGAATCATCCAAACTGTAGCTAGTCGATTTAATTTGAGCGCGCCGTGCCAAACCAGCGGCGTAGCGTGCGGCAAACGGCAGACAACTATGAAAGGGAATCAGTGTGACTAATAGAGGGATTACTTCGGTGGGTGCCTACGCACCCAGGCGGCGATTGTTGCGCAGTGCCATAGCGACGGCTCATGCCTGGGCCAAACCGGGTCTAAAAGGGCTTGGTAAGGGTTCGCGGGCCATTTGCTCGCACGATGAAGATGTTATTACCATGGCGGTAGCCGCGGCCCGTGCCTGTCTCGGTGGCGGTGACAACCGCTCGCCCGACCGGCTGTTATTGGCGTCTACTAGCTTGCCGTTTGCGGATCGCCAGAATGCCACCGTTGTCGGCGAGGCGCTCAATCTTCCCGAGGATCTGCAAACCGCAGATATCAGTGGCTCTCAAAGGGCCGCAACCAGTGCGTTATTACTTGGGCTGCAACACGGTGGTGCGGAATGCATGGTGGTGGGTGCCGAAAAATGTTTGACCCGAGCCGGCAGCGTCGAAGAATTCACCGTTGGCGATGCCGCGGCTGCCTTGACCACCGGCGAAGATCAACAGTTGGCGCGATTTATTGGATCGCACTCTATTTCCCGAGATATGGTCGACCACTATCGCACTGCTCAGTCCGATTATAACTACGCTCTGGAGGAGCGCTGGATCCGCGATTGTGGTTTGATGGAAATCATTCCGGAGACCGTCGCGGCCCTATTGGCCAAGCTCGACATGCTACCCGAACAGGTCGATCGCCTGCTGATTGCCGGCGTCGATGGACGGCCAGCGGCGCAGATTGCCGCCCGGTGTAGTATCGATAAAATGGCCCTTCACGAAGGCCTTAAAGCGCCGATTGGCCACGCCGGTAGCGCCGATGCGCTGTTGTTGTTGGTCGATGCGCTCCAGGCGGCTGAACCCGGCCAGCATATTCTGCTCGTCGGCTTTGGTCAGGGTTGCGATGCGTTGTTATTCCAAACCACTGACATTGTCCATCGCGCTCGCGAAAGTCACGGCGTTGCTGCGGCGATTGCGGCTGGTGTCGACGACACTAACTACCTGCGCTACCTGTCGTTCGCCGGGCTCGTGGATATCGACTGGGGTATGCGTTCAGAACGCGATAACCGCACCTCGCAGGCTGCTTTTTATCGAGGTCGTCGAGCCATTACTGGTTTTGTTGGTGGTCTCTGCCGCGATTGCGGCGTCGCGCAATTCCCGAAAACTGCGCTTTGCGTGAACCCCAATTGCGGCAAGCAAGATACCCAGGATGACGAGATGTTTGCCAACAAGGCCGGCCAGGTGAAATCCTTCACCGAGGATTGGTTGGCGTTGTCGTTGAACCCACCGTTAATGTACGGAAGCGTTAGATTTGATCGTCAAAGTACCTTGATGATGGAGTTTACCGACTTCGACCCCGGTGAATTGAGCATTGGTAGTAAGCTGCAGATGGTCTTTCGAATCAAAGATTTCGATCCCTTGCGGGGCTATCATCGATATTTCTGGAAAGCGGCACCAGCCGCAGAATAATCCAACAAGGTAGGCAAGCATTATGGCAAGTGGAATCAAGGACAAGGTCGCTATTATTGGCATGGGATGCAGCCGATTTGGCGAGCGCTGGGACTGCGGCGCGGAGCATCTGATGCTCGAGGCGTTCGACGAGTGCCTAGCAGATGCAGGGATAGAAAAAGCCCAGATTGAGGCGGCGTGGCTGGGGCTGTGTTATCAAGAGCAAAGTTTGGGTAAATCCTCCATCTCCCTATCCCAGTCGTTGCGCCTGCCGAACGTTCCGGTGACCCGGGTCGAAAACCTTTGCGCCACCGGTACCGAAGCATTGCGCGGCGCAGCTTATGCGGTGGCCTCTGGGGCCTGCGATATTGCTCTCGCTATGGGTGTCGAAAAGCTCAAGGATACTGGCTTTGGCGGCTTGCCGGCGAGAACCATGGGGACCTTTGAAGACCTTTGGTTTCCGGGCGTTTCGGCACCGGGGTCGTTCGCGCAACTGGCGAGTGCCTACGCCCACAAACACAATATACCCATGGATCAATTGCGCGAGGCAATGGCGCACGTGTCGTGGAAAAGCCATGAGAATGGGGCCTTGAATCCAAAAGCCCATTTGAAAAACCGTATCACCAAGGAAAAAGTACTCAACGCGCCGATGATCTCCTATCCGTTGGGCTTGTTCGATTGCTGCGGTGTTAGCGATGGCGCTGCTTGCGCCATTGTCACAACACCTGAAATGGCCAAAAAAATCGGTCGAGCGGCCAATTTAGTGAGTATTAAGGCGCTCCAACTAGCGGTTAGCAATGGCGCGGAGATGTTCTACGACGAGTGGGATGGCAGTCATGCTATGACCGCAGAGCTAGCGTCTAAGCGCGCTTACAGCGAGGCAGGAATCACCGACCCGAAGCGGCAACTGGACATGGTCGAAGTACACGACTGCTTTTCGATCACCGAGCTGGTGACTATGGAGGATTTGGGTTTGTCGGCGCCGGGTCAGGCTTGTCAGGATATCACCGCTGGGGTGTATGATCGGGACGGCGCATTGCCGTGCAACGTCGACGGTGGACTGAAGTGTTTTGGCCATCCTCTTGGAGCTACAGGGCTGCGCATGGTGTACGAGATATACCAGCAGCTGCACGGCCGCACAGGGGAGCGCCAATTGGACGATCCAACCTTGGGATTAACCCACAATTTGGGTGGCTTTCCGAATCGCAACGTCTGCAGTATCTCGATTGTCGGCTTGTATGAATAGCTGACAAGGCGCGCAAACATAGTCAAAACGACTTACACGAAGTGTCAGGTAGTAGTCGCGCGGCAATTGGATTAACGTGCGCTAATAGAACACTGGTTTACATCGATCGATGCAGGATGGTGCACTGCAAAGCACCGGGCGTCATGGTGGAGACCTTTTTAAGCGCGGTAAATAGTCCGCGGTGCCGAGAGAGAGAATCGGATTACCTAGATGCATTATAAAAATAAGGGAGTCGTTCGGTATGCCATTTAATGATTTTTCAAGGACCTTAAACGCTCTAGTGCTGGCGATGACCTGCACGAGTTACTCCGGGTTTATTGTTTCCCAGGAAACCAGCGCTGATAGCTTCCGACCGATCTATGAGCCCACCGTGTCGCCGGACACTGTGGTGTCAAAATTGTCCGATGAAGACCTCGCCAACGTCGTTTATTCGCCGCCAATTGAAAATATATCGACGCGACTCCTATGGGGCGATACCCATCTGCATACTAACCTGTCGGTCGACGCCTATTTGAGAGGGACGCGCTTGACGCGCGAGATTGCCTATCGATTTGCCCAGGGCAAGGTTGTTACCGCCGACAATGGTATGAAAGCCCAACTCAGGCGGCCACTGGATTTTTTGGCGATTGCCGATCACGCGTCGCAGATGGGAATATTCCCGCGGTTGGAAGCCAA
>CALGJN010000237.1:0-2733 GCA_937920185.1 uncultured Cellvibrionales bacterium
TATAATTTAACGGCTCTGATTTAAGAGCTTCTAATTTAAGAGCTTCTGATCTAAGAGCTTCTAATTTAAGGGCTCTGATTTAAGAGCTCTGACCTAAGAGCTTCTAATCTAAGAGCTTCTAATTTAAGAGCTCTGATTTAAGGGCTCTAATTTACGGGCGCTGTTTTAAGAGCTTATCGGATTCTTTATACCAATGAAGCAACATCGGGAGACGGTGCGATGGCCGCATCGCTCGCGCGATCTATCGCCGTTGTCACCCGCAGTTTCAGGCCCTTGAAAAGGTGACCATCCATGATCCATCACCGCTCGCTTTACCGTCTAGTAATGAGGCGGCCGCTCGAGCACGCCGTCGGCATTGCTATCATCAGCGTCCTGCATTCGCTCCAACCGCTCTAGTAGACCACGATGTCCTCTGGTCAGAGTCTCAATCTCGCGTTGCTGACGAAATACTTCGTCTTCAAGCTGAGCGTTTGCCATCTCTAAATGGGCAAGTTTTTCCTCGATATGCTGTAATTTTGGATCGCTCATAGCCGCGTGCCAGCCTCGTTAATGGGGCGTAATGGTACCCTAAATGTTTTATACTTGCAGCCCATCGCCCGGCGTTTAAAACGAGCCTATCATGACCAATTACCAAGCACTTTTCGACTGGCTACCCGACTCGCCGATCGCCGCTATGGGCACTATCCTACCGGCTTTGATCCGCGAGCAGTTTGATGCCACTCGCTGGGGAGAACTACCGCTTTGGCTTGACTGCCTCGAGCGCCTACCGAAAATTACCGCCGATCGGGTTGAGTTGCAAACAGCGGTCAGCATCGGCAGTCGCGAGCAACTGACGATCCCCGCCGAGCAATTTCGCCAAACGCTCATGGCTCTGCACCCATGGCGCAAGGGACCCTTCGAGCTATTTGGCGCCCAAATCGACACCGAGTGGCGCTCGGACATGAAATGGAACCGGCTATTGCCGCACATCCAGCCACTGCACAATCGTCTGATACTGGACGTTGGCTGTGGTAATGGATACCACTGCTGGAGAATGCTCGGTGCCGGCGCGCAGCGTGTTATAGGTATCGACCCCTCGGTCAAGTTTGTCTGCCAATTTGAGGCCGTTAAACGCTTCGTTGGCGATGCGCTGCCAATCGATGTCCTGCCGCTCGGCATTCAGCAAATGCCCGCCAAATTGCATGCTTTCGACAGTGTATTTTCCATGGGCGTGCTCTACCATCGCAAGTCACCCATGGATCACCTGCAAGAATTACGCGACCTTTTGCGACCCGGAGGCCAGCTTATTTTAGAAACGCTAATAGTCGATGGCCCAAAAGGCATGGTACTCGTCCCCGAGGGCCGCTATGCAAAAATGCGTAACGTCTGGTTTTTACCCAGCCCAGCAACGCTCATCAGTTGGCTGGCTAAAATCGGCTTCGAAAACCCGCGCCTAGTCGACAGCAACGTAACCTCGCCCACCGAACAGCGCTCTACCGATTGGATGACCTACCATTCGTTAAACGATTTTTTGCATCCCGACGGCAGCGGCAACACCGCCGAAGGACACCCGCCTCCCACCCGCGGTATCTTTATTGCCGAAATACCATTTTGAGCCAGTGTAACGATCACAGCTTAAGTACTGCGCAAAACCGCGCAACCCATACTCAGAACTGTAAAAAGAACTGTAAAAAGAACTGTAAAAAGAGCAATTTATGCCATCACTATCGATAGACCAACAATACTGTGGCCCACCCAATTCCGGCAATGGTGGCTATGCCTGCGGTCTTTTAGCACAACGTATCGACGGACCCAGCCGCGTTCGGTTGCATGCCCCACCCCCGCTCAACACATCACTCAACATCGTCGAGACAGACACGCACGTTGAATTGCGAGACGATCAGCGACTGATTGCATCGGCGCAACCGACAAAGGCCCCGACATCGCCCCCGGCTGCACCATCTCTAGCCCAGGCGTGCGCTGCCCGCGAGCACTTTAAAGGCTTTGTGCAGCATAATTTTACATCTTGTTTTGTCTGCGGCCCCCAGCGCCAGCCGGGCGAGGGACTGTGCCTGTTCACCGGGCCAGTATCCAACACCAACCTTGTCGCCTGTGACTGGATCGCGCTGCCGGCTTTTACCGATGAAAATGGCCTAGTCAAACCTGAATTTGTCTGGTCGGCGCTCGACTGCCCAAGCTTTTTCGGTTTGGACCTCCCCTACGTGGATGGCAAAGTGTTGTTATTGGGCGAGATGCAAGCGGCCATACTGCAACCCTTGCCCAGCGATCAAAGCCTTGTAGTATATGGTTGGAAACGCAACATAGAGGGCCGAAAGCACTATGCGGGTGCCGCCATCGCGAATGCGAATGGCGACATCTTAGCCCATGCGGAACACCTCTGGATCGAGATCAAATAAGGTGGTCTGCAGTATGCGCAAAAAAGTGCCTAGTTCTTCGTTCTACCGCGCCGAGCTGATATACGTCACAGCCAGATAAGGCCTTTCGATCGCCCGTTATCATATTGACTCAGCGCTTGGCGTCACCTATAGTACGCGACCTTCAGAATGACATAACGCACTCGTAGCTCAGCTGGATAGAGTACTCGGCTACGAACCGAGCGGTCGGAGGTTCGAATCCTCCCGAGTGCGCCATTTTGCAAGACTGTCATTGGTATTTATGTGTGTTTTCTAACACGTCTGTTGGGTGAACAGTGCACCGAACGTTTGGGTAGCCAAAGCACTGGTCGCAACACAA
>CALGJN010000238.1:0-18282 GCA_937920185.1 uncultured Cellvibrionales bacterium
GGCTTCGATCTGCAACATCGCCGGTTTGATCCGCGCGTAACTCATAAGGTCATGCATCAAACCGGTGCTGTAGTTGCAGACACCGATCTGCCGGGTAAGGCGCTTTTCTACCAATTGCTCCATAGCGCCCCAGGTTTCACTCAACGGCACTCGATCGAGCTGCATCGTTGGATGCGTGGCGCTGGGGTCGAAGAACCACTCCGGCGGGTAGCGCTCGGCAAAATCGACGTAGGCCAGAGCAATCGGAAAATGCACCAAGTAGAGATCCAGGTAGTCCACCCCCAGATCCTCTAGCGACTTGCGGCAGGCCGCCTCAACGTGTTCGCGCCGGTGGTAAGTATTCCAAAGTTTGGAGGTGATCCACAGATCACCTCGCTGGCAGAGGCCATCGGCCAGCGCCCTTGCAATGCCCTCGCCCACCTGCCGTTCGTTGCCGTAGTCACTGGCGCTATCGAGATGCCGGTAACCCGCCGCAATCGCCTCGTAAACCCTCTCGGCTACGCTGTCTGCAGCAATTTTCCAAAGCCCTAGGCCGACGGCAGGCATGGGTTTTCCGGTGACGTTAATCGCCGCCGTTGTGATAGTTGTCATAGAGTTCTCGCTAATCATAAACTGTCGGTTGGATGCCATAATGGCTGAGTAAATCATCGATCAATAGCGCTTCGCCACTGGCCATTGAAGCCTGCGCCGCGCTTGCTACAAGCATTGCCAAAAAGCCCTCGCGCGGCGTCGCGGCGGCGGTGTCGCCGTCGTCAAGGGGTACCCTGTCGAGGCGGTCGGCGAGCGCGATATGCTGGTGATAAGTCGCTCCTTGGTGCCCGCTGTCTTCAATCGCGCGCGGGTAGTTAATCGCGGTCTTTCGCGCTGCGGCGCGCTCACCAAACTCCATATCTAGCGTCACCTCGGGGGCGGTTTGACGATGGACATCGTGGCGTTCCTGCGCCTTTAAAACGCCACCATCGCCGGCGATCACCAGTTCTTCGGAAAAACTGTGAGCAAACATATTGAGGCTGAAATTTGCCCGTATACCGTTCGCATAATCGATTATCACAAAGGCATGATCATCGATATCAGCGGCTTCTCCAGCGCGCTCAAAATCGACAAAATTGACCGCCTGACCGCCACTTGCATAGACTTTTAGTGGCGTTGACTCGGCCAACCGATTGATCAGATCAAAGTAATGACAGCATTTTTCTACCAAGGTGCCACCGGTGTAGCGATTGTATTTGTTCCACTGTTCGACCTTGTCCAAAAACGGTGGCCGATACTCGCTAAGGGCGATCGTTTTAACCGCACCCAGCGAGCGACGCGTCAGCGCCTCGTGAATCGCCTCGCCATAATGGGCCTTAAAGCGATACTGCAGCCCGATCTGAATAAAGCTGGCGTAAGCATCATCGAGCGCGACAATCTTCGCCGCGTCGACAAGGTCAGTCGCCATAGGTTTCTCTAACAAAATCGGCTTGCCCGACGCCATGGCCACGTCGAGTATCGCCATATGGGTATGGTTTGGCGTGCAGATCAAAAGTACATCAGCGGCCGGATCATGGCACGCAGAATGCAGGTCTGGGTAGCGAACCGGCACGGTAGAACTGTATTGTCGAAAATTCTCTTCGGCACAATCTACGCTGTGTTGTCGATGGTCATAAATGCCGTGCACCCGCATGCGCCCTAAAAGTGCGGCCACCCGCATATGCTCTTGCCCCATGCTGCCACAACCAATTACCACCAGGTTTTGCGTGACCGGCGGCGGCGCATACAAGTAACGGTCACCGGTTACAATATGACGCTGGTTGGGCGCTTGCTCAAAGCTGCGCAATCTCGGTTTATTCAATGCCTTTCATCCACCTTTCATCCACCTTTCATCCACCTTTTAAACACTCTCTCCAACGCCCGCCGGCGCTCTCAAAAACCGCCACCAAAAAATGATATTAACTGCGATCAGCGTCGCCATCAACGGCGTATAGGACGCGCTGATTCCGTCCACCAGACCTATCGGTGACAACGTAAGATAAAGACCCACCACGCATGACATCAAGGTCGCGGCGCAGGGTATGGCAAATTTCCAAGGCCGCATGTCAACCTTTTCCAGCGGCTCAAAATGCGCTTTACCATGCACTGGCCAGCGATACCCAGCGAACAACATCATAGCGACTTCGAGACAAAACAAAATAGCGTAGAGGTGCAAAAAATGCACCGGCACCTGCTGCTTAAAGACAAATTGTAATAAGCCATAGGCGACGATGTGAAACACAATCACCCACTTGGCGGCAAACGCTGGCACCCGCCGGCTAAACAACCCGACCAGCACGATCGCGATCATCGGAATATTGTAAAAGCCGGTAAACACCCGAATCACCTGCCACAACCCTTCGGGCGCGTACTGCAGCATCGGCGCGACTATAAATGAAAACAGTGCGATCACCACAGAGGCGCGCCGCGCGAGCGTCACCACCTGCCCATCGTCGAGCGCTGGCGCACCCCTTGCCGCCTTGTAAGGCAAGTAAATATCGATGCAAAAAAGCGTCGCAGCGCTGTTCAACAACGAGTTAAAGGAACTAAACACCGCGCCTAACAGCACCGCCAGAAAAAAGCCCATCGCATACCCCGGTAACAGGTCGCGAATCAATCGCGGATAGGCCAAGTCTATCGACGCCAATCCACCGACGCTTTGACTACCGCCGTAAAGGTGAAACGCAATCACCCCCGGCAACATCATCATAAACGGTACCAAGACCTTAAAATAACCGGATAGCAGCACGCCCTTTTGACCCTCGGCGAGATTTTTCGCCCCGAGCGTGCGCTGGATCACGTACTGGTTAGTGCACCAATAAAACAAATTGGCAAAAATCATGCCGGTAAATAGCGTGCCAAACGGCGTTGGGTCGGTTGCCGCGCCAATCGCGTTGAGTTTTTCGGTATGTTCGCTCAACAGGCGCGCCAAACCTTGCTCTAGACTGCCGTTACCGAGTGCCGACAACCCCAACCAAGGAACCGCAACGCCGATCACCAGTAGACCGACACCATTGAGCGTATCCGACACAGCCACCGCGCGCAGGCCACCAAATACTGCATACAGCGCGCCAATAAGCCCAATGGCAACAATCGTCACAGCCAAGGCGGTGCCGTAGGACACATCCAGCAATAGCGGTAAGTCAAACAACTGCAGCACCGCGATCGAACCCGAGTAGAGCACCGAAGGAATGGTCACCAAGCCATAGCCAAGCAGAAATAAAAGCACCGACAATCGCCGGACATCGCCATCGAAGCGTTGGTTCAGAAATTCTGGCAGGGTCGTGAAAGCCCCCGCCAAGTAACGCGGTAAAAAGACAAACGCCATACAAATCGTTGCCAAGGCTGCGGTCACTTCCCAACCCATACTGCTCATGTTATAGCCGTAGGCCGAGCCATTCAGCCCGATCAATTGTTCGGCGGATAGATTGGTTAGCAATAGAGAACCGGCAATAAACACCGCACTGAGGCCGCGACCAGCGAGAAAATACCCGGCCTGCGTGGTCGCGGTACCGCGCGTCTGCCGGTAGGAAATCCACGCGACCAGCAGCATAAAAAACAATGCACTGCCCAGCGTCATCGCCAACTCATAGCTACTCATGCGGCCCCCTAGATGCGCCACCTCGGTTTAAATCACAGCGCTAGTGCATACGAGGCCGCAATTTGGATTTTTATAATAGCTCAAATATGCCTTCGATAGTCTCTATTGAAAGGCTAGAAAAGAAGTTTTTAAAGAAAATAACCAGCTATAGACGCTGTTTACGCACGATCGCAAGCAACCTTTAAAAAGGCTTTTGACGGGTCCTTTTTGGGCAAAACCACAGCGACCGTCGACGGGCTAGCTCGCCAATTTCACCGCAGATTCGCGCCGCCATCGGTCTGCTTGCACTTCGCCCAACCCTTTGGTTTAAGCAAAAAACTGTAGGTGTTTTTGGCAAGGTAAATTATAAAAATTTCATTTAAAACAATATTTTATAGAGTTATTGTCATGTTATTTAAGCGATTGATTATTACTTGAGCGCGACTAGCGCGGGCGCAAGCTCTGCTGTCACGGTCGCATACCCACCAAAAAAGGCACTGGCGGGGCGGGTTGTGCGTTCACCGCTAAGTTGAGCCAGTGCGAAAGCTTGGGTCGAGTCTCGCGCGGGTCGATAATTTCATGCACCGAAAAGCCCTCGGCGCGCGGGAATGGAGATTGGCTCGCCGCGAGCATTGTTTCAAGTTCATGCTGCCGTTTTTTGGGGTCTGCAGCGGCGGCTATCTCGCGAGCAAAGGCCACCGCAACGCCACCCTCAACTGGCAAGGCGCCGGTGATAGCGCTCGGCCAACTCAAGACATAACCGTCCGGCCCAAAGTGGGCCTGAGCCGCGACCCCAAAGGCCTTGTGCACCTGAACACTCGCCCAGGGAACGCGCGACTGCATCACCGCAGAGATCGCCGCTGTTCCGTGGCGGATGGTGCCCGCGCACTCGCTATCGGGGCCGATCATAAAACCGGGTTCGTCGACGAAACTCAGCACCGGCAAATGAAAGCTATTACAAAAATCGATAAAACGCCGCAATTTTTGCGCCGCCTCGGCGGTCATAGCGCCAGCATAGTACATACAGTCGTTGCCTATGACCGCGACTGAATGCCCATCGAGCCGCGCCAAACCAGTGATCAGGCTCGGGCCAAATTTACCGCTCATTTCGAAAAAACTCGAACCGCTCTCGGCCCGATCAACCACTGATTGGATAACTTTGCGCATTTGAAATGGCTGACGCGAACTCGCCGGGACTATAGAGGCAAGCGCATCATCACAGCGATCAACCGGATCATTGCAAACATGCCGAGTCGGGCGCTGCCAGGCATTATCTGGGAGATAGGATAAAAAGCGCGCGATCTGGTCGAGAGCATCTCGTTCATCGGTCGCCAGATTATCGATTGCTCCGCTTTTGAGATGGACGTCTGGACCGCCCAGTTGCTCCTTAGTCAAGTCGAGTCCGAGCGCTCGCTTGACCACCTGCGGGCCGGCGATCAAGACCGCAGCATTTTCGGTCATCACCGAGAAATGTGACGCCACTAGGCGCGCGGCGGGTAAGCCGGCAACCGGCCCGAGCGCCGCCGTTGCCACTGGCACCTTACCGAGGGTTTCTGCCAATGCTGCAAAGCGCGATACGCTGTACACCGGATCACCGAGTGGGCGGCGATTTTTTTCTTGGCCAGTGCCACCTACGGCACCGCCACCGCCCTCATGCAGGCGCACCAGCGGCAGTTTGTACTGCAACGCGAGCTGCTCTACATACACGCTTTTACGCAGCCCCGCCGGATTGGGCGACCCGCCCTTGAGCGTGAAATCTTCACCACCAACAATCACCTTGCGGCCATTAATGCTGCCAAACCCGAGCACAAAGTTGGCTGGTTGAAAATCCACCAACGCCCCCGACGCGTCATATTCGGCAACCCCAGCACCCTCGCCTAACTCAGAAAAACTACCGTCATCGACCAGACCATCGATGCGCTCGCGAATCGTCAATCGTCCCTTTTGATGCTGGCGACCGACCGATTCGGTGCCGCCCTGTTGCTTCGCCAGCGTGCGGCGATGCTTGATTTGTTGTATCTCAGCGTCCCAATCCATGATCTCGTCTATACCCCCCGCAACACTGCGATATCCTGATCTTCTGCAACCACATCTTCCTCGGCAACGCACAGTTCTACCAGCATACCCGCAACCGGCGCCACCACCGGAATCTCCATTTTCATACATTCGATAATCGCGATGACCTCATCGGCGGCCAATTGATCACCCACCTTGGCTACCGTTTTCCACACTTGGCCGGCAACATGACTTTTAACTTTGTAAACCATTGATCATTTCCCATATTACGCCCGTTGAATTGCGCCGGTGCTACGCCATTATCGGCAACGCCTTGCGATCGATTGACGGCGTGGTAAATTTGCTTTGACGCTGTGTTCTTAGACTAACAAAGTCTCTAATTAGATGTCTATGTCGATGGCTTATGAGTTTCTGCAAACATCATACAAGCGCTTGTAAATAGCGCCTATAGTGCTCTACTACCGCCTGCGGGTCTTCGACCTGCGGATAGTGCCCGACGGCATCGAGCTGCGCCACATAGTCTAACCGGCAACCCAGTTGTTGGTAGCGCGCCACCATGTGCGCACCAGATATCGGATCAACCGAACCATTGATAACCGCCAACGGGATAGTCGAAGTTTGCAGGGCGCCAACCCAGCGCTCGCGATGCAATTTACGATCGTTGATATAGGTAATCAAATTGCAGAAGACACGCTTGCCTTGATTGACGTTGATGATCCACCAAAAATCCTTTAACTGATGCTCAGTCGGTCGATGAGCGGCGCCGAAAACCTGGCTAAACCCCGCGCTAAACTGCCTAAAATCAGTTAGTTTAACCAGCAAACTACCGAGTGGACTCAGCAACAATTTCTGCGAAAAAAGTGCCCTATGAGTCTCGGGAAATAGGCCGCCATTTAGAAAACAACAAGACAGCCATTTGCCCATGCCGCTGCCATCGAGTTGGCGAGCGAGGAGTTCCTGAGCTACGGTATCGCCGTAATCGTGGGCTAACACGTGAAATGTGCTCAGTTGTTTGGCGGCGACCAGCGCCTCGACTAAGTCTGCCTGCCGGTGGATGGTGTAAGCGCGATGATCGGGTTTATCCGAAAAGCCGAAACCCAACATATCCAGCGCGATGACGCGGAAATCTTTAGTTAAGTCAGCCCACAGCGGTTGCCAATCCCAGCTCGACGTCGGGAACCCATGCAATAACACCAGCGTTCCATGCCGATCAGTCCCCTCATCGAGAACAAAAATACTGTGGCCGAGTAACTGCAGCAAGGAGCCTCGCTGGCGCCACTGTTGCGGCGTTATGGTAACCGCGTCGGTTCTCTCTGACATCGGCATTTCCCTCTGTTTCATACCGCCAGTCAAATGAAACAACGTTCGATATGATGCTGTAAATCAATGCTCTATTCTGGGCATTCGCGCGGCGCTATGGAGCGCCTCAACAGTGCTCAATGGAAGCATAACAAATAGCTATAAAAACTTTTTAAACAATATCTTACAATATCTACAGAGCATTTTATCGTTAGATATTACTGCGCACTTAGGTGACCGCCGATCGCTCATAACAAACCCTTTTAGACCGCCTAAGACAGAAGTCAAAAGACAGAAGACAGAAGTCAAAAGACAGAAGTCAGAAGTCAGAAGTCAGAAGTCAAAAGACAGAAGTCAAAAGACAGTAGACCAAACACAGCCCGAGCCACATACAGCGCGAGCTAGCGCGAACTAGCGCGCACCAGCGCGAACCAGCGCATCCTTTAAAACGGCGAGTTGGGGTTATAGGCAATCCTCTGACAGGCTTTGTAGACCTCGTCAAACGAGTGCAACCCATAAGTGCCTCTGCGGGGCACCGATTGATAAAGATGGGTCGCTAAGCGACGCTCACCGTTATCCAGTGTTTTGTCTCGGGCCAAATCTGTCGCAACCGCCAGCGCGATCTTATTACAATCGTGTTCTTTGTACTCGCTGCAACCGATCGACAACAACGCAAACCAGGCCATCGCGATTAAAACGCGCATCTTGCTCTCCCATCAGTGTTTGAAAATCCCGCGGTCGACGCGATTGTCGCCAACAATAACCGCTAGCTACCAGCCACACAATCTATCGGCTACCGACGTTGGGGATTATTTTTATAACTTTGTATACAAGCTGAAAGTCAACCTTTTAGCGCTGATTGTAAAAGACTCTGGACGAATCAAACAGCCTTTGTTTTATCCCATACAGAGCGAGCCTTGGATAGACATGGCAACCGCATAGAGCGGCAGAAGCGTGGATTCAAGAGTAAGCAACGAGTAACTAACCAAGGGTTACCAGCGATAACGGCTTAAATCACCTGTGCCACAGACCTGATCAATCCGACAAATAGGTTGTCCAATCGTCGCATAATGGCGGATTGGGGTCTGTCAGATGAGTTTTTCACGCGGCCGCAGGGGATAAACCACCAGCGTCGTAACAAATCCAAGGACACCCTGCACATCGACAACAGTGCGGGAATGCATCACCCTGCACTGTTCCGCCTTGGGGCACAGCAAACCGCAGGCGTATGGCTCAGCGTGGTGATGCGTCGTGATCGGTCATGTGCGGGTTAGGCTGCCTGCCTCTTTGTCCTTTCAGGCTAGGGCAATAGCCTAAAATACGCGATTCTGTTGCGGCGCGCGGTATACACATAAGCGTTATAACAAGGGTTTTATTATCGGCGTTGTATAAAAGTGACAGAGAAATCACTGCCCCTCATCCTGCCACACCATTTACAGACACACCATTTACAGCCACACCATTGACAGACACACCATTAACAGCTACACCATTTACAGACACACCATTGACAGACACAACATTAACAGCCACACCGTTGACAGACACACCATTAACAGCGCCGCGTTGCGGCTATCGACGCGGCGCTCGATTAACGGAGCACTCTTTTAAAAGCGCACTCGATTAAAAGCGCACCCTAAATAAAGGAGTGCTCGATTAAAAGCGCACCCTAAATAAAGGAGTGCTCTATTAAAACTGCGCCGATTAAAACTTTAATGCATAGCGACTCTAGGTAAAGACCAAACTAGCATTTAACCGCAGTGCGATTGAGCGCATCGGTCGCGGGCAACTTGCCGAACGGCGACTATTGCCAACAGTCTTGCCGCAACAATTTGCAAACCTGCTGGAGTGGCGCATCGGTTTGCATGGTCTTGCTCATCAGTAGTGCACCCTCTAAACTGGCCATAACTAAAAACGCCTGCGCCTTAGCCTGCGGTTGGTCGGCGAACAAAGCGCCTTGCAGCCATGCGACATTGACCTCAAAAAAAACCTTGACCGCGCGCTGCAAAGCCTCTGGCAGCACATCGCTCTCAGCCGCCAGAATACCGCATAAACACATTTTTTTGTCTACCGTTAGGGCCTCAACAAACAACGCAATATAACCTTCCAAACGATCGCTTGGCTGCGCGCTATGTTCCGCAAGTCTGAGTAACTTTTGCTCAAACCGCGCGGTGTAGCGATGGGCAATCGCCACGCCCAAATCTGCCTTAGTGGCAAAGTGATAATGGATGCTGGCGCTTTTAATCCCGACTTGCTTGGCAATTACTCTAAAGCTCAAGGCGCTATAACCGCCCGCCCGCGCCTGTAATTCAGCTACCTCAATGATTTTATCTACGGTCGAATACACCACGCCCTGCCCCCAATATCTGTTTATCAGGCACGAGCTTAACACTCTAACCTACCTATCGGAAGATAGGCATTGACAGGTCGAGTGAAGTTGCCTAGCATCCTTACCCATAAAGTAGCGATCAGAAGCTGGTTTATCCGAGCATCAGTGTTTAGGTCGTCGGCTTTAGTGGCCTCGATCGACACAGTCGGTGATTCAGATGATTCCGTTGCGGTGATTGATCACTTGGTGATTGATTACGCACAACTCAAGGACGATAAATATGCACGGACAATGCGTAGTCATCACCGGTTACGGACCGGGATTGGGCGAGAGTTTAAAAGCTCGTTTTGAAACAGCCGGTGCGCGGGTCATCGGAGTATCTCGCAATACCCAAGAGTACCGCGCCGACATGACCCAACCCGAGGAAGTGGTTGCGGTATTTGATCAAATCCGCCAGCGCCACGCCCATATCGATCTCGTCATCCATAACGTTGCTCATCTGAGTCGCGGATTATTGATCGACGTCGACGCTGCCGAATTTGAATTGAGCTGGCGCTATAACACGCTCGCAGCGTTTAATCTGGTCAAGGCAGTCTTGCCCACTATGCTCGAACGCGGTCAGGGAAAATTATTTTTTACTGGCGCTACCGCCAGCATCCGCGGCGGTGCCGGGTTTGCGCCATTTGCATCGGCTAAATTTGCCTTGCGAGGGATGCTTCAATCGCTGGCCCGCGAAGTGCAACCGCACGGTATTCATGTCGCCCATCTAGTGCTCGATGGTATTTTATGGTCGGCTATAAGCCGACAACGCTTTCCATCACTAACCAAACACCAGGCCATCTTGCCCGATGATATCGCAGAAACTTATCTGATGCTTGCCCGTCAGGCCCCCTCGGCATGGACCCATGAAATAGACCTGCGCCCATCTGGGGAGAGTTTTTAATGCACCAGAACACGCAACTATCGTCCGACCAACGCACGGCACCCGCACGAAGCACAGAGGCGCCCGTGATCATTGTTGGCGCTGGACTCAGTGGCTTATACGCAGCTTATTTACTTCACAAGCGCGGCGTAAAGAGCATTCTGGTCGAGGCTAATGATCGTATTGGCGGCCGTATTCAAAGCATTAATTTGCCATCGCGTGGCGATGACCACGAGCAATTTGATATGGGACCGGCGTGGTTCTGGCCAACCATGAACCCACTCTTTAATGGTTTAGTCCAAGAACTGAACTTAACGGCGTTTGAGCAATACAGCCAGGGCGACTACCTGATAGAAGAAGCGATCGATCTACCTGCCAGAGCTTACGGTTCGGGACAGATCAATCAGCCGGCATCACAGCGTTTAGAAGGGGGCATGCTGTCGATGGTAAAAGCACTCCTGCGTCGTCTGGATGCAGATTCTGTGATGCTCAATACCCGCGTCACAGCGATCTCTAAAACCGACAGTGGGGACTATCGGGTAAGCGCAACGCAAAACAATCAAGCGCTGGAATTACACGCCGATAGCGTGATCACCACGATACCTCTGCGATTGATGGCGCGGTCAATTCAATTTACGCCAAAACTGCCAACGAGCGTGACAGAAAAAATGCGCAGCTTACCCACCTGGATGGCGGCCCAGGCCAAGATTGTGGCGATCTATCCAACGCCATTTTGGCGCTCTCAGGGACACTCCGGCTCGGCCATGAGCTATCTGGGGCCTCTGGCTGAAATACACGACGCCTCACCCAACACAGCGTCTGAGCCATTGGCGCAGGGCGCGCTATTTGGCTTTTTCGGCGTTAACGCAGCCGGCCGCCACACCGCAGGTGAAGCCACTTTAAAGGCCATGGTAATACGGCAACTCACGCGTCTCTTCGGCCCACAGGCCGCTGAGCCACTAGCGTTAGAGCTGCAAGATTGGTCGCGTGAGGAATTTATTGCCACCCGTGACGACCAGGCCAATACCATGCACCCGGCCTACGGTTTACAAACCGCCAATGGCGGATCGGAACACCCGCACCTCTTATTTGCCGGCACCGAAGCGGCGACTCGAACTGGCGGCTATTTGGAGGGCGCATTGGAGGCGGCTCAAACGGCGGTAAATCACTGGATCGCAGCAGACATCGACGCCCCCTAACAGCGGGCCAGTGCTGACGCGCTCTAAGGCAGCTATACCTGAGCACTAATCGCAACACTGGAGCTAATGTTTAGGCGCGGAGCGCATCGCAAAGCACGGTTATACAACCGCCAATTCGGGGTAATAACGCTCGGTAATGCGTTGGCAATAATCCACTAAATTGGTCGATTCCACGGCCAGTTGGTTGAGTGGATTATCCAGCGTCGAAAGCGCCACCTGCACAACGAAAGCATACACAATCGCGTCCAGTGCGCACGGCTTATCGCCAAAAATATACTGTTTATCAGCTAGCAGCACCGATAAACTCCGTAGGGTATTTTCGGCAATAACCATTCGCTGCGCGTCGCTGTATTGTCCCACAGCGTGCTTTTGCAGGGCATTTTTAGCCTTTTTTCGGACCATCATGGGAACAATATACCGCAGCGGAAACGGCATACCACCAAAGAGTGCCTGTTTGACTGTCGGCCAACTTTCCGCCCCCACCCAACGAGAGTGCACGATGCACCATGAAAAGTTTTCGTCTAATGACTTGGCCAGCAAACTGGATGTCGCCAACTGCTGATCGGACAAATCTCCATCCAGCGCAGCGCCGTATTTTTTTTCTAGATGCTTAATAATAAAAAATGAATCTGCAACAAGCTCGCCATCATCCTCAATGTAAGGCAGTTTGCCTTTCGGCGCGCGTTGTAAATTGCGGATATCGGCATGCGATTCAAACTCAATGCCGGCCATTTTCATGTAGGTGGCGACTTTTAAAACAAAAGGACTCGGATCTGCGACCCCAAAATGGGGTCCAAAACAAAATAATTTAATCATTTATCGATCTCTTTAATGAATGATCCTTCGCCAACCCGCAATAGACGCTTCCAACAGAGGATCAACCGCGATAACAGCTTGCAACAGGTCGTTTCCGTCGATGACTGAATGCGAATGGGTTAGTGGTTAGCTCGTATCTACCCGGCCAGAGCGCTGACGCCCACCTCAAGCACGCAATACATAGCGAGCGCGATGTAAAAACACTGTCCAATTTTAGGCAGCATTAATAGTCTAGCCTAAATAAAGGCTTCTCGAAGCACCATTTGACGCGCCCGACCGGCGCTAAACAGAGGTTTACAAACGCATTACTGTGGCCGCTAGATAGGCCGACATCTAGCGGACAAACGCACTGTTGGCCCCGGCTGAGCGGCCGACATTTCCGCCGATTAAAAAATATACTGCATGGATAGCCTTTTCCGCCTATAGTTAAATGCAATCAGGCGCTTATATTTTGTTTGTTGACATCTTCATCGAGCAAAACTAGCATTGAATCTGTCCAGTTAAACTACGGTACACCCCATGCTTGAGCCCGATGCTGAGGGCAAGGAAGTAACGATCTCTTCCACCATGACTCAGCAAATCAATTTACTCAAGCAGGCGGTCAGAAACGCCAATGCCGCCAGTTCGATGATACAACTCGCCGAGAGCGCATGCCTGCGCATTGCAACTGACCTAACCACCATGCACACCTTGGCGATACAATCGACCAACAGCGATATCAGCGCTGACCAACGGCGTCTGTTAAACGAAGAATTTCAGGAGTTGGTCGACGCAATAGCACTGGTCACGCGCCATACACAGTGGCGAGGAAAGCCACTGCTCGATGGTAGGAGCTACCCTCACGGAATCAAATTTCAGCTAGACGGCCTCCCCGAGGGCGGTATCGAGCTAAGTTTTGGCGACCTTACGCACAACTCCATCGCTAGTTTGTTCGGCACCGCCTTGAGTTGTCTAAATATCGCAGGTGCTAGCGCAAATTCGACCTGGCAGCAGCGCAGTGCGAGCTTACCTGTAGATGACTCTGACGAACAATTGACGCTCGCTTCCCTCGGCAGCGACGCCACCACTGTCGCGGCCTATGTGACCGCCGAATCCGATCGAGAAAACCACCGCCAAGTGCGCGTATATGATTGGGTGGATAACCATTGGTGGCAGCGCGGTGGCAATATTTTGACCGATGAAACAGCGCAAAGCGCATCCCGTCACTCGATTATCGATGCTGACCTCAGCAGCGATGGCAACAGCCTTTGCATCGCCGAATTGCGCTTCGAGCGCAGCGGATTAAACTCCTGGTGGACAGGTGTTTTTGATTGGGATGGGACGCTTTGGATACAGCGCGGCGATGCCCTCGACGACGACGATACCGGAACCGATATAACTGGCATTAAACTTTCCAGTGACGGCGCTACGCTGATCGTTAGCAGCCGACCTCAAGACTACACCCTGGAAGATCCGGACCAATCTAAGGTGTTCGACTGGAATGGCAGCCAGTGGCTGCAGTGCGGCAGCGATTTACCGGGAGGAGCAACCGGCCAACAAACCCTGACCCTGATGAATGACCTAGGTACCATTATCGCAATGCTCACCACATCCCCACAAATTGCGATTTTTATGCTGATCTGGGACGGCAGCCATTGGAGTCAGCAAGGGACTGAAATACCGGTCAATTTTAGCGGCGAATTCGGATGCGTCACCGCCATTAGTAGTGATGGCAACACCGTTGCATTCAGAGTTTTGGGCATTGACGATCAGCGTCATAATTTTGATGAAATATGCATATTTCGTTGGCAAGACTTCGATTGGCGGCAGCTGGGTAGCGGCATCACGGTTGCAGCGCCAGCCTCGACAAACGATGCAATCGCTCTGAGTAGTGACGGAGCCACCATTAGCTATGCAGTATTGGGGGAGAATCAACAGAACATGCAGGTCTATGCGAGCGATTGGAATGGTCATATCTGGGTCGAACGCCGCGACGTTCTGTCAATCGAACTCTCCAGCGAACTCGCCATTAATTCCTCGGGCAACAGTGAGTCGACCCTGTTAATGAACGCCTGCGGCAGCACGCTGGCGATGTCTGCCACCGCATCGGGTGGCGACACCCACAGACAGATTGCCATGTATGACCATGCACTCGATACCCGTCGGGTGATCGACGCATTGGATATCGCAGTTCAAGCGATCACCCGGCACACCGAGCAGCACAGTATCGCCATCGAAAAACTCGACGGTATCTCGCAGGAACTCACCGACACCGTTATAACCGCAGAGTCGGCGAACAATCGCATACTCAGTACCAGTGACGCCAGTAAAACCACCGAAATTACTCGCGCACAAATTACCGAACAAGCGATGATGGCGCGCATGACCCAAGCCAACCAAAAGGTGGAACAAGTGAAGGAATTATTAAAGCAGTTGTAAGACCATTGAGCCGCTCGATTAGAACTAGATGGCCTATGCCAAACCATATATAACGCTCAAGTGGACAGCCGCTGCAATCTGATTGGCCGCCAGTTTTGTCATTATCAATGGCCTAGCTTGCACAGATAAGCGCCTTTCCCTGACGTGCTTTTACACCATCGCAGCGAGCGCAATCGTCGAACCATTGGTTCTGAATAGCGAACACCGTTTTGGGGTCAACGGATCGATTAATCGAACTCGTCGGACCACATCGGCGACGCGCTTGATCCAGCGCCCGGCGCATAGACACGGACGTAGTCAATTTCCATCTGACTACTCTCAAATTCCGCAGCCACACTATCCTGAATGGCCACATTTAGCAGCAGGTAAAGCTCGTCGTCAAACGGCCAAGTGTCGGCGTCTTTGACCACCGGCGCATAGGTCAAATGAACCGCACCGTCAACGCTGAAAACCATCTGTTCGGCGCTCCAATCGAGTTCATAAAGGTGGAATTTGGTCGAGGCAGTGCCGACATATTGACCGCCAGCGTTGACCGTGTCGCCGAAACTAGACGGCGTGTGGGTGGCGCTGGAAACATAGTTTTGATCGCCACCCCAGTGTTCTAAAAGATCGGCCTCACCACAGGCCGGCCACGACGTATCGCCATACCCTTGCGTCTGCCAGTAGGCGCCAGTTTCACTGATGTTTTTCCCCAACAACCAAACCGCAGGCCAGGTGCCCGCGCCGCTGGGTAGTTTAGCCCGCACTTCGATGCGACCATAGGTAAAGCTGTACTTTGAATTGAGCCTCGCTGAGGTATAGCTCTTAGTCACCCCCTGATCGCTAAATGACTCTTTCAGCGCGACGATTTTTAGCGTGCCATCGCTGACGTAGCTATTGTCAGTGCGATCGGTGTAGTGCTGTTGCTCGCCATTGAACCACGCAGAGCCATTCGGCAACACCGTTTGATGGAACCACTTGGCGGCGTCGACGCTAATATCCACCGCCACGACATTCACCAACCGATCGAGGGTACTACTGTTGCCAGCGTTATCGGTCGCCGTGAACGTGATGGTGTACTCGCCAATAGTTGAGGTGTCGACCGCGCCGCTGGTAGACACCTCGACGCTACTATCGATATTGTCTGTGGCGCTGGCGCCCGCATCCTCGTATGAACTATTTTGCTCGATCGAGATACTCGCAGCTCCCGACAGCGTGATCACCGGTGATTGCGTATCTGCTGGGTTTGAATTACTCGGCGCACCGCCGCCACCGCCAAGGCCACCGCCACCGCCACCGCTACCGCCGCCGCCGCCGCAAGCGCTGGCTAACAATAAAATTGCCAACGAAAAATAATTTTTAAACAAGAAAAATACCCCGGGTTAGATTGAATTAGGCTTGTGACACAGCCTTTAACGGGGTGCATAGTACGATAAATACTTTAGTCTGAAAAGCTATGGCTGCCGCCGGTAACCTTTTGATTAACGCCAATTCTACTATCTACGCCGCAGCATGTCGGGCGTCAACTCGTTTAAACGTTTAATGCCCATCAACTTCATATCGCGTTCAATCTCTGCGCTAAGATTTCCCAGTGCCTTTTCAACACCGGCTCCGCCCCCCGCGCCCAGCGCGTAAAGGTACATTCGGCCACCCGAACAGGCGGTCGCCCCCAACGCCATCGCCTTGAGAATATGCGTGCCGCGTTGAATGCCCCCATCGAGAATAATTTCGATCTGACCACCGACCGCTTGAACAATTTCTTCGAGCTGGTCAAAGGGACTGCGGCTGCCATCTAATTGACGCCCGCCATGGTTGGATATCATGATCGCATCGGCACCCAGTTCAACTGCGCGGCGGGCATCGGCGGGGCTCATAATACCCTTGAGACAAAATTTTCCGCCCCAGCTTTGCTGGAGGGCAGCAACATCGTCCCAGTCCATGCTTTGATCCAACATCGAGGAGAAATAATCGCCCACCGATATGGCAATATTCGAGCCCTCGCCGACATGGTCTTTGAGTTGCGCAAGCTCAAACTTTTCTCTCAAAAAATAATTCAGAGCCCACGATGGTTTACGCATAAATTCAAAAAAACTGCTGGGCGTCAACCGCGGTGGCGAGGTAAATCCGGTGCGTAGATCACGCTCCCGATTACCCCCGGTGATGGTGTCGACGGTCAGCGTCAAAATATCGAAGCGGGCCGCCTTGGCCATCGCCAACATCGCGGCGTTTAACGCCCTATCTTTGTGAAAGTAAAACTGAAACATTTTCGGCGTATCGATCAATTCGCCAATTTCTTGAAGCGACACCGTGCCCAGCGAGGAAACCCCAAACAGCGTTTGATACTTTTCTGCCGCCAGCGCCACCCCTCTTTCACCCTCGTGATGGAACAAGCGCTGCAGCGCAGTGGGCGAGCAAAAAATCGGCAGTCCCAATTTAAACCCCATGACCTCGACTGACATATCAATATCGGCAACCCCTGCCAGCACGTTGGGCACCAGATCATACTGTTCAAACGCCGCGGTATTGCGCCTATAGGTCGTCTCGTCCTCAGCGGCACCGTCGATGTAGTGAAATATCGGGCCGGGTAACCGCCGCCGCGCTAGATCCCGTAAATCGGCAAAGTTGTGACAGTGCTTGAGCCCTCTAGGCATGTTTGTTATCTCCCATTCAGTGCGATTAAATAATTACGTATATCGGCTTTACCTTGTACCCCTTACCCGTGATTCAGGAATCTACCCAAAATTACTCGGTTCTACCCACGCGCCGTTTGGGCACATGCGCAAATTGCACAGGCAGTTTTAACATCTCCTACACTTATGGCGCGATCGATATCATGTCCCTCATCGCCCTTGGAGGCTGACCGATCCGCGCGCTAATCGCGGCCCAGCCCAGTGTATGCAAAAACACTCGTCCAGTCCCTAAAGATTATCAACAAGGTTGTTGCAGCTATGCTGATTGGGCCCCAGTAATACCTCGACACCCAGCACCCAGCGCTCAACCTTTGAAGGGCAAGAAAAAAAGCATCAATTGACTAGCGCTGCTATGTTTATCGGTCGCAACCACAATTTTATACTGAGACTGTAACAACACGCACATTATGCGCTGCCAATCGACGAGTACATGCTCGTCTAGCTCTTCGCAGCATGTTGATGCGCTGTCAAAGTATCGCAAACGCTACATCTCCGGTCTTTTCCAGCTGCTCCTTGCATTTGTAGAGTTGGTTATGCCGAAGACCTAACTCTTGGGCAATCTCTGCGGCTGGCTTATCCAATGTCGCCATCAAGCGAATCGCTTCAATCTTAAATTCTTAGGAGTATGTCTTGTAGGGCCCACGTTTGTTGGTCATTGAGAACACTCCCAAGGGACTCTATTGTCCCTTATTGAAACTGTCCGTTAAACGGTAGCAGGGTCAATCCGTAAGTACGGCGACTGGCTTGATGATAACAGCACTAACATGGCTAAGGTAACTGGTTAAAATTTAATCCCTCCGTCACCTTTTATTAAAGGGAAGCGTCCCCTTTTAATTCCCTTTTAATTTACGTTTTGTTTGTTTTGAGCGCAGTTCGTCCTGAACCTGTTTAACAAAAGGAGATGTCACATAGCCCGATTTTGTATGAATAAACAGTATTATTACTGTCGACGTTAGAGCCGAAACTAGAAGACGAAAGTGACGTGATATAACACGTCACTTTTAAATAATAGCTGCTAAGCTAAA
>CALGJN010000239.1:0-3900 GCA_937920185.1 uncultured Cellvibrionales bacterium
CGCGTTCTCCCTTTCGCCGTTTTGGCTTTGTGATGCAGTGTAGCAACGATTCGAAAAAGCCTCCACAAAGTGACTTATTTACGCGGCTAAAGCGTCGGTCATAACTAGCAGGGTTTAATTGGTTACCTCGTCCGCCGCTTCATTATTTTCTCGCTCGAAACGCCCGCGGTCATGCAAACCCTCAGAGTGAGCAACCACCGTACTGACCGCACCGTCTCCCGCCACATTGACCGCGGTGCGGCACATGTCCAACAAGCGATCAACACCGATGATCAAACCAATGCCCTCAACCGGCAAGCCCACCTGATTGAGCACCATAACCAGCATCACCAGACCGACACCCGGCACCGCAGCGGTGCCAACCGAGGCCAAGGTCGCCGTGAGAATGACCATCAGATAAGCCTCTAAACCCAGATCTATGTTGTAGGCTTGGGCGATAAAAACGGTCGCCACCCCCTGCATGATTGCCGTTCCATCCATATTTATCGTCGCCCCTAGAGGCACCGTAAAGGAGGCCACGCTGTTGTCTACACCGACGTTATCGGTGACTGCCCGCAACGTCACCGGCATGGTTGCGCCACTCGACGCAGTGCTGAAAGCGAAGGCCATAGGCGCGCGCATATTGGCGAAAAAACGCCGTGGACTCAATCCAGTCAACCCTCGCAGTAGCAGCGAATAGGTGCCAAAACAGTGCAACAGCAACGCTAGCACCACGGCGAAAAAATAGGCGCCTAAACTGACGATAACGCCGATTCCCAACCCAGCGAATAACTTGGCAATCAAACAAAAAATGCCGATCGGCGCCAGTTGCATCAGCAACATCACCATCCGCATGATGACGCTGTTTAAGTCGTCAAAAAACGCCGCCACCCTCTCACCGCTGTTACCGCAGTGAGCAATCGCGAGACCCATCAAAATGGCAAACACAATCACCTGTAATATTTGACCGTCGGCCATCGCCGCAACCGGATTACTTGGAAAGATATTGATCAAGGTGGTCTTCAGTGGCGGGGCGTCCTTGGCGCTAAATTCCGAGGCCACTGCCAAATCAATACCAACTCCCGGTTGAATCAGAAGAGCAATGAATAAAGCCAGCGATATCGCCACACCAGTGGTCAGCATATAGAGACCGATCGACTTACTCGCCAAACGTCCCATTTTGGCATCGTTACCAAGCGACGCGGTACCACAGAGCAAGGAGACGAAAACTAGGGGCACGACCATCAGTTTCAACGAGCGCACAAAAATTTGTCCAACGGTATCAAATAGCCCATCGATCAGATAATAGGATAATCCTTGAGCCAGCGCCTCGGGTAACACTCCGGCTGGAATCAACACGTTCAAAATTCCGCCGACGGCCAGCCCGAGGGCCATTGCGCCAACAATACGCTGCGTTAAGTTCATTTTTTACCCCGTTATACCACCCTGCCGCGTCCCATTTGGACAATTGCGGTGGGTTGTTCTGGTTATTTTTCTGTGAGTAGATTGTAGTTCATTGACTGCCGATTTGGCGGCTTTTATTGAGACCCGTAAAATTCCGTAGCGATCGGCTCAAGCCACCGGCGACAACCAAAAGCCGCCAGCGCTTCGCCGCTGTAATGGCGGTACTCTATACCGGCACACGCAAAAAAATAGTCCGTTGATCTGGTTGCAAAACCGGTCGAAACCAGGCGCGTTAGTGCGGGTCTGCAAGCAACGCAAGATAATCTCGCTGCAACAGTTGGACAACACCCTCAGTATCCAGCAGACCGCCTGTTTCAGCGATTTCTGCAAGATTGATATGCGCCCCTGCATCGATGCTAGCTGGCTGGTCGCAATCTTCATAAAAACGATTGATCGCATCGACACTGCCGGCGATATCGGCATTCACCAGAATCAACGCATGGGCAAACAGCACCGCCGATGACCCGCGACCCCGCCGCCGAGAGCGCCTCTGTGCAGTGCCCGCCAGTTTGCGCTGATGACAGACCACGTTGTAGTCGCCATCGCAAAAGGAGCCGCTCACCGAACGACAACTGCCGCTCTGCCCGAAGCCCTCGACCAGTTTCACGATCGGCGCGCAGAGCTTACGGTAACTATCGGCTATGGGTGGGTGTTGGTCGCAGATATGGGCGTAGGTCACGTTGATCACGCCGCCACCTTGGGGAGTGGCATCACCACCGCTTTCGCGCAGCGTAACAGGCCAGCCCCGCTGCTGCGAAAGCCGTTTTGCAGAGTCAAAAGCGCTATTTTTCGACAGCCGTCTGGGTACCACGATAGATTGTCGCGTCGACCAAAAACTCAGAGCGGTATCGCATTCGCCCGACACCACTCTCGCCAATAGGTCGCGCTCGCCATCGAGCGCCTGCTCGGGCGAGTCGATATACGTTAACACAGTGGGTCGGCGGGTCATGCCGCCATAGTAGCCTAATCGAGCGATTGTGTGCCGATCAATGCTCAGAAATATCAACCCGCGTCGATATCTCGCTATGGGCTGCGGTATCTCTAGCCGGCGACGGTGCAGCCTGTTGCCGGCTGTCTCGTGGCACCACTTCGGGGCCGTTATGCGCTGCGGCCCTGGGCGCGCGCTCTAGCTCGCGAAGCCCCGCCAACACGGCATCAGCGCCAATCATCAACCTTGTTGCCCTCGTAAACCGGACGCTCCATTAGCAAAATGCTGTAGCGACGTTCGGCGATTTTCCAGCCGGTCAATTCACGGCGATAAGCATCCCGATAAAGACCAAAGATGCGCAACATACTGCCATCACTCTTGCGACATAGCTCATTGGTGTGCCACTCGGCCCGCGCGTCCTGATCGCCGACGCGAATGAACTTGGGTTGCGCAAACATGCCGACAAAATCAAAAATTTGCATGGCCTCTTGCCAGTGCTTGAGAATAGTCTCGCGACCGACGATGTCATTTTCCTCACCGAGATTCCACACTCCGTCGGCGCACCAATTATCGGCCCAGGCGTCAGCATCGTTATCGATCACCGCAGCGTTGTAGGACTCGATCAACTCTCTAATCGCCAATCGATCTTCCATCGAGCCACTGTTTTGGCCATTTTTGTAACCCGCCTTTACGCTCGGTTGCGCCGAGCGCTCTGCGCACCCGGTCAAAGCCACACCGCCAAGCACTAGGCCACTGTATTTCAAAAGGTTGCGACGGTTGCTCGCGGCACCCTGCAATTGGTTTTTTGTGGTGTCGAAATAGTCTGTTATGCGTCTAATCATGACTCATAGGCTCCGCGGTTGTCTGGGCTTACATTACTCGGCGCTAATACCGCACCGCCTTCGATTTAATTGGCATCACGGCGCATATAATCGTCGAGTCGCTCGTGAAAATTCTGCAGCCGGACCTCTTGTTCGCTCAGATAAAACTGCTTAAATCCGACTGAACCGAGTCCCTGCTGCTGAAGAGCGCCAATACTGAGATCCTGGTCTGCGGTCTCGCCCAGCGATTGTTCCCCGTAGACGAAATACTCGTGCTCAGCATCTTCTACCGGCAAGTCAGGCCCGCCTGACGGCGACGGCGTATGGGTGCGACCGCCGATCTTTGGCACCAGCCACCAGTGGTCAAATAGACACTGGGCCGGATCGGTTGCATGCGGGCGCGGGCGCAAGAGTTGCACACCATCGGGCCCGACGGTTATCACCGAGTTGGGGAAAATGTTGTAAATAACGTAATCGGTCAATTGATAGTTTTTTAGGTAGGCATAATGATCGAAACCACGTTCCGCGCCTAGCTCGCGCTTTTTATCTTGTACGTCTTTGCGCAATTGCCGCAAAACCTCTGAACTTGGATTTTCCGGCACCGCCACATCCCATTCGGCGAGCAGACTGGGCAATGGCTCCACGACCGGGCCTTCGTGCAACGCAGAGGGCTGATAGGATGCGAACCAACCCCGATTGTGTCCATTT
>CALGJN010000240.1:0-31084 GCA_937920185.1 uncultured Cellvibrionales bacterium
GCGCAACTTAATACTGTGGTTACTTTTTTCATAATCCAACCCCTTAAATTTAGTTAAATATCAATGAATATATCGTTAGTGTTGCTTATCCAAGCCTATAACCCGGTCACTGATTCAGTGTATTCGGCTACTGGCCCATGCAGGTTTGCTGCCATTTAAAATCTCGCCCCGCATGCTAGCTGCTATGCGTCTACACTTGTACCAACAAGCAATTGCGATGCCAATTATTGGAATAAGCGGGCCCTGAAAATCATTGCTTATATTAATCAATTGTTTAAAGGTAAAATAAAGCTGGTCATGAGATTCGGTGATTATTTGGGTCAAATTACAATCAAGTAGTTACCAGCGTTTTCGCAGCTAGTTTTTTACTGGTGCCGAAAAAGTGGCAGCCTTGCGGCGACGCCCTTGAACCCGCGGTTGAGTGGGCGTTGGTCGCTGCGTTGCTTAACTGCGCCACTTTAAACCGATTCGCGGGAGGATGGCGGATTATTCCGCCACCTGAATGGCGATCTTGCCAAAGTGATGGTTGTCAATTTGCAACTGAAAGGCCTCGGCCAGTGATGCAAGTTCAAAGCTGTGGCTTATGACTGGACGGATGTCCGACTGATCGAGGTAGTCGATCATCGCCTGCTGAGAGCGTTGATTACCCATGCCGATGCCGCTGATGCGCATCTGTTTCATAAAGATTCGCGGCAGCAAAATTTCATTCACGGTGGGGCCACTTAACACACCGATCAGAGCGATATGGCCGCCCATTTTTGCAGCGCGCACCGATTCGCCAAAGGTGTCGCCTCCGCCGACTTCGATGACGTGATCGACGCCCTGATTATCGGTTGCTGCGAGTACCGCTTTGCCCCACTGTGGCTGGGTTCGGTAATTAATTAAATGGTCGGCACCGAGGGCGCGCAGTTGGTCTAATTTTGCGTCGCTCGAGGAGGTTGCAATGACCTTGGCGCCCATCGCCTTGGCCAACTGTAGGGCAAATATTGACACCCCACCAGTACCCTGCACCAATACGCTTTCACCGGGTTGGAGATTGCCTTCATCGATCAATGCACGCCAGACGGTTAATCCAGCGCAGGGCAGGGTCGCAGCCTGGAGCGCGGTCCAACCTTTGGGGGTGGCGGTGAGCGCGGTTTCGGCGATGGCGATGTACTCGCAGGCGTAACCATCTTGGTGGTCGCCTATAAAACTCAATAGTTCGGGGCGAGGCTGCCCATCGAGCCAATTTGGAAAGCAACTGCTCATGACCTGATCGCCGATTTTCCATTTTGATACCGCGTTGCCAATATCGACAATCTCTCCGCCGCAGTCTGACAGCGGTACGCGATTGTTGTCGGTGGGGATTTTGCCGAGCGCCACCAATAGATCGTGATAGTTCAAACTGCTCGCCTGCACCCGCACCAGCACTTGGTGATCGCTGAGGGTGGGGACCTCGACCTCGGTCAATTTGAGGTTTTCGAGACCACCCGGTTGGGCTAATTGGATTTGTTGCATGGTGTTCACCTCGATCTGTTGTATGAATTGCAGAGGCTGCCGATCATAGCAAAAAATGTTGGAAGGGGTGCCTTTAGAGGGCCATTTTGAGCGATCGATGGGATTTTTAATGACCCCGCTAATGCGTGTTGTTGGATCCGCCCAGTCTAACCGACCAGCGTAAAATCGATGAAACCATTTGAATCCGTCGAGTACCTGTGTAACAGTCGTTGAGGTTATTACGAATTGGTAGGTTGTCTCTCATGGCGTTTAAAATCTTGGCATTAATGGCTCTGCTAAGCGTGGTTGGCTGCGGTGGCGGTGGCGGTGGCGGTTCGCCTGACACGCCCGTGCCCGCTGCCACAGATGATGACGCCGGCGGTTCGAGCACAGGCGATGGCGATGGCGATGGCGGCGACACCAGCGATCCTGTCAGCGACGTGGAACTGTCTGGACGTTGGGTATCGACTGATAACAGCAATATCATGGTTATTTCGAGTTCTGGCCGCGTCAGTCGGGTGGTCAAGACCGCGCAGGTCACTAGCGAAATTTGTGTCGGTGACGTGACCACCGAAGGCCAACAATTTGAGGGCGAATTGCGTTGCATCGCCTATCTTGCGGATCCCGATGCGGCGCTTGAAACTGTCCCCACTTACGCCGCTTACCAAGTGTCTGGAACCGCGTCTGAGCAGGGCTCCATCGAATTTTCTGAGTTTGCAGTCAGTGGCTCAACATCGAGTGAAAGCCTATCCGAACCCAATTATGATTTTGATTTGGATGCCTCTGGTAGTTATTTTGGCGAAATTATTCCCGGGCTGTACGTTAATGAACTCGGTAACAGTAACGTGAATTCGCAGCGCTTGGTGGCCTTTATACGGGTCGATAGCGATGGTGCTATCGCCGCTGTCACACCGCAACAATTGCGACCCAACAATACTGCCGAATGGTTGGGCGTCGAGGCTTTTTGTCGAACCTCGGGTCAGATAACCGATCCACTGGTTGGCACCGATGACAACCGCGGGTCGCAGAGCAGTTTTGATGCGCAAATCGACGTCAGCGATTGCAACGAGGCAAGCATAGCTACTTTGAAGTCGCTGTCCAACGGCGCCCGTCTCAAGGGTGACCACAACCAAAGTGCCTCTCAGGCGTTTGGTGTCTCTGGCGCCAGCACACAGTTTGGCGATTATTTCATCGACCTGTATACGCCGGGCAATGCCTCGACCAATGAGGGTAACAATGCCGGATGGGATCGTTATTACCGTGTTTGCGATGATGCCGAGACTTCGCGGCGCACATCCTACGGGATAACGCTCGAAGATCAATACACCCAGAGCGCTACCTACCCGCAGGGTTTTGCCAACCTCTGTAACGACTTTATCGCCCGCTGAAAACCGGTTGTCGCGCAACCATCCCGATGGGCAGAGCGCGCGTGGGTTTCACTGCCGAGCATTATTTGCCGGTTCGATTGCGTAGCTTTGGCTAACAATGCTACTCTCTGGCGGGTGTTATTAGCTTTGTCCGAACCCTACTCCAAATTTTCAAATCCCCAAATTCTCAGGTACCCCGAATGAGCATGCCGCAGACCCAGCTCAGTCAGCGCTCGAGCCCAATGCCCTCGATGACCGCAGCGATTTTTCCATTCTTGCGCCCCTACGCTTGGCGTGCGGTGCTGTTTCTTTTAGCGTTGTTACTGACAACCGCGGCGACCTTGGCCTTGGGGCAGGGTTTGAAAATGATCATAGACCAAGGCATGGCGGCTCAATCTAAAGACTCTTTGCTCGCCGTAATCAGTTTTACCGGCGCCCTTGGGGTGATTATCGCGCTGGGTACCTACGTCCGTTTTTATATGATTTCTTGGTTGGGAGAGCGCGTCAGTGCCGATATTCGTCGAGCGGTTTTCGATCATTTATTGACCTTGCATCCGGCATTTTTTGAGGTGGTTCGCAGCGGCAATATTATTTCGCGACTGACCGCAGACACCACCTTACTGCAGTCTATTGTTGGCAGTGGTCTCTCTTTGGCGTTGCGTAGCGCGGTCACTTTTTGCGGTGCACTAGTGATGTTGATTGCCACTGATCCAGCGCTCGGGGTTGCAGTTTTGGTGGGTGTGCCGCTATTGACGTTACCGGTTCTGGCGATGGGTAAAAAAGTTCGCAGTCTGTCGCAGCAGAGTCAGGAATCGCTAGCGGATGTCGGAAGTTATGCAGGCGAGATTGTACAACAAATAAAAATTGTTCAGAGCTTTACCCGTGAGGCGCTCGAAAAAATAGCCTTTTCCGCGGAAGTCGAGCGCGCTTTTGAGATCGCCAACGGGCGAATTCGCTACCGTGCTCGCCTAACGGTAATGATCATATTAGCGGTGTTTGGCGTCCTGTTAGCGATTATATGGAACGGCGGTAGCGCCGTTCTGGATGGTCAAATGACGGGTGGTGATCTAGCCGCATTTATTTTTTATGCGCTATTGATGGCGACGGCGGTGGCCACACTCGCCGAGGTCTACGGTGAATTACAGCGCGCCGCTGGCGCTACAGAGCGCTTGGTAGATCTGTTGCATGCGCAAAGTGACATTCTCTCGCCAAGCGCCGTTAGCGCTGAATCGTCGGTCACGGACAATTTACAATTACATTTTCACAATGTCACTTTTAGCTATGAAACCCGTCCAGAAATGCCGGCGATTAACGGGTTTTCGCTGGATTTTGAGGTTGGTAAGGTGATCGCACTGGTCGGCCCTTCCGGCGCGGGAAAATCGACATTGTTCGATTTGATCCAACGCTTTTACGATCCTCAAGAGGGTTGTATCACATTGGCTGGTCGCGACCTGCGAGATTTTAATTTAGCAGAATTGCGTGCGAAAGTTGGCTTAGTGCAGCAGCAACCAACCCTGTTTAGCGGCACTGTTAGACACAATATTGGCTATGGTTGCGAGACCGCAAGCGACGACGAGGTGATCGCTGCGGCTACCGCCGCGCAGGCGCATGATTTTATAATGCAATTGCCGCTTGGTTACGACTCAGATTTGGGCGAACAGGGCGTGCGGCTCTCAGGCGGGCAGCGTCAGCGCATTGCCATTGCCCGAGTTTTGCTTAAGAACCCACCCATTTTATTGCTCGATGAGGCGACGTCGGCGCTAGATGCACAAAGCGAACAGGCGGTAAAACTGGCGTTGGATCTGCTGATGGCGGGGCGTACAACCATTATCATTGCCCACCGATTAGCCACTATTGTTCACGCCGATAAAATTGCCGTGGTCGACAATGGACGCTTGATCGCAGCCGGCAGTCACCAGCAGTTACTCAGCAGCAGCCCGCTCTATCGGCGCCTCGCCAAGCTTCAGTTCACCGATGGCGGTGCTCCGCTCGAGCATGCCATGGCAGACTGATTAGGGTGCGCGCAGTCGCGCATTCCGTGGCTTTGTTTACTGTCCTTTTTGTGCTGTCGCTTGGCGTACCATGGCTTTTGTAGCTTAACTTTGTTCACCATAGCTTGCTTTTGTAAGCCATAGCTTACTTTTGTTCACCATAGCTTACTTTTGTTCACCATAGTAGCTGGTAAGCACGGCGCTACCAGCAATGCCATAACAACAGCGCCGGCGTTACAGTAGCGCGAACGCCATCGCACCCAATGCGATCAACGAGCCAACAAAGGCGACCGAGCGGAGCATGGTGATGCCCAGCGTGTAGCATAAAAAGTGCGCCACTCGGCACAGCAACCAACCAATCGCCGGGTCGCTGTTGTCGACTTGGTAGTGGATTGACAGTAGCGCCAGAGTGAGAAAAATCGGTAGGCTTTCCTGTAAATTTTTTGCTGCTCGCTGGACGCGTTCAGCCATCTCTGACAGTTCTATCTCGGTGTCGCGGTTGGATAGTAGGTATTTCATTTGGTGCAGGTTGAGCGCTGGCATGGCGAATATTTGCACTAGGGCAAGCGCGATCGCGCAGAGTATCAGTTCGAGCATGGCTGTGATCCCAGTAATTGAACGAGTGACTTCGCTCGTGAGGTTATCACAACCGATGCTAGATGTGTGCCATTAGCGCCCCGTTGCAGATTCGATTGGGTCGGTTTATGCCTGTAGCAACCGCCGACCACAATCAAGATCTACCCGCGCTATGGGGTGACTGAAAACTTGCCGCGCATGCCGTATGAGTGCCCCGGGAACGAACAAAAGAAGGTGTACTTACCCCCCGCGCTGAGGTCGGCTGTGGTAAAGGTCAACGTCGTTTTATCGCCGCCGCCAATCACTGCCGAAGCCGCTATTACCCGCGCATCATTGGGCTTGACGTAGTTGTTGGCAATACCCGCGCTCATGCCTTCAGTGGCGACGGCTTGGACGTCCGCGTCAGCAGTGAGAACCCAGTTATGGCCCATGATGTTGGCCGCTAGAGTGCCCTCGTGGCGTAGGTTGATGGTGATTGATGTGCAGCTTTTTTCGACGCTTACTTCTGGTGTGCTAAAGCGCAGATAGTCTCCGACTACAACGTCGTAAGAGCACGCGGCCTGAGTAACTCCGGTTGCCATAGAGAGCAGTAGGAGGGCTATGAGCTTGGTTGATGTATTCATGCTATTTCCTTGTTGGGTATTAAAAGAAGCGGTGCGGAATCATTTTATCACGCATAGAATTACGTGCGTTAGCCCATCGTTGGACTTCAGGCGATCGGTTTTTGTCGACTTGGCTCGACAACCATAGGTGGGACTATGAGCATAGTTTAAAGAGTCGTTTAAAGAGTAGTTCGAAGAGTAGTTCGAAGAGTAGTTCGAAGAGTAGTGCGAAGAATCGCTTAAACAAGAGCTTAAAAGAGAATAATCATTCAACGCATAGCCCAAAGACCTAAATGACTGCGTTGGCGATTTTGGCGTGACAATTAAACTATCGGGGTAGTGATCGGGTATGTTAAATTACTTTTAAGTATAAAATTTGAATTGCGCAGCGGCTACGGGCTCATTGTTTGAGCTTGGGCTGATAATTTGATTGCTATTGAACTTGTAACGAACCCTATTCCCCGAAAAGTGTTAATGACTAATGAGCTTCGCGACCTTAGCTGGCAACAACAAAGCGATACCATCACCGTTTTCGAAGGGTCGGCAGCACCGTTTAAAATTTCAATCGATCCTGTCTGAGGCTGCAAAGCTGTTTAATTGGCAAGGATCCCGCGCCACCACGCTGGCGGATATCGCTGGCAGCATGAACCTTACCAAAACCTGTCTTTACTACTACGTCAATAATAAACAAGATCTTATCTATCACTGCTACGTTGCCAGTTGTGATCTGTGGCTCGAGGCCGCCGAGCAATCCCAGCAGCTCGAGGGCTCTGGGTTGGATAAAGTGGTGGCGATGATCGTTTGGCATTTTGACCGCTACATGCAAACCTTAAAGGGGCTAGCCTCACACCCGGCCATGTTGGCCGAAGTCTCGTCGCTTGATCCAGCACTTGCCGAGGACATCCAGCAGCGTTGGTCAGCAGTTTTTAAGTACTGCCAGGCGATGGTAGATGAAGGTATCGAAGACGGCAGCATCGTTGGATTGAACTCCGAGGTGATTGTGCTGGCAGTGTTTTCTGTGTTGCAGTGGCTACCGGTATGGATGAATAGAACGCACGCGGCCGATGCTGCGCGGGTGATCGAGGGAGTGGTGGACATCTTGGTGCATGGGTTAGCTGAACAAACCCATATATTTGCCGATACCAGCACGCCAGAAATGAGCAGTCTGTCGCTGGATAATTTTGATCGCGAAGTGCAAAACAGGATCAAGCGCGAAGCCTTTTATCGCGTGGGTGCCATGCATTTTAATCAAAAGGGTTACAAGGGGACCTCGCTAGATGAAATAGCCGCAGCCCTCGACGTCACCAAGGGCGCTTTTTACTATCACATTAAGAACAAAGAAGAATTGCTCTACCAGTGTTTTCGGCGCTCGATCGATATCGAACGCCAGTTATTGCTCTGTGCTGGCGAAGTTGGCTCGAGTGGTTTGCAGCGGGTTGAATTGGCGCTGCGTTATCTGTGTAATTTACAGCACAGTGCTCAGGGGCCGCTGATACGCTATCGAGCATTGCCCTCCCTCGACGAGCAGCATCGCAAGCACATTTTAAAGAGCTCAAAACAAAATACTGAATTATTGGGAAATTATATCAACGCCGGGATTACCGCCAATAATTTGCGCAGTGTGGATGTTGAAATAGCTCAGCACCTATTGTCGGGCGCGGTCGAAGCGAGTCCCGACTTAGCGGTCTGGGTTACCACGGGCCCGAAGTACGATCCCTCCGTGGATTATTTTAAAGTGTTTATCAATGGTTTGTCGACGTCGCCTCGAGGAGCTAAACGCCAGTCGCATCTGGCTGATAGGGGTAAATGACAATGACCTTTGATTTTAATTTTTCCAGCGTTGCCGATGTTCGTGTCGGCGCCGGTAGTAGCGCTGAACTTGGTGAATTGGCAAATAAGCTGGGGCTTCAACATGCCCTGATCGTTACCGATGCCGGCATATTGGATTGTGGTTTGTTGGAATCAGCCCTCGACAGCTTAAAGCGCTGTCGGGTCGCAATCACGATCTATTCCGAGGTGGTGGCCGATCCGCCCGAATCCTTGGTGTTAGCCGCCGTCGCGGCGGCTCGTGCTGCGGGTTGTGATGGCGTGATCGGCTTTGGCGGCGGCAGCCCGATGGATGTCGCTAAATTGGCAGCGGTGCTGCTGGTGGGCGATCAACCGTTGGCAGACATGTACGGTGTCGATCGTGTGCGCGGTCTGCGCCTGCCATTGATACAGGTGCCCACCACTGCCGGTACCGGATCGGAGGCGACCATGGTGTCGATTATTACCACCGGCGAGACTACTAAGGCAGGGGTCGTCAGCCGGACTCTTCTCGCCGATAGCATCGTGCTCGACGCCAAACTGAGCATTGGGTTGCCACCCCATATCACCGCCGCGACGGGCATCGATGCAATGGTTCATGCGATTGAGGCCTACACGTCGTTGCGCTTGAAAAATCCTCTGTCCGACATGCTCGCCCGAGAGGCGCTACGGTTGATCAGCCAGAATATCACTCGGGCGGTGGTCGACGGAGGAGACCTAGCGGCGCGCGAAGCCATGCTGCTCGGCGCCATGTTGGCGGGTCAGGCGTTTGCCAACGCGCCGGTGGCCGCCGTGCACGCGCTGGCCTATCCGCTGGGTGGTAATTACCGGATAGCCCACGGTCTGAGTAACTCACTGATATTACCGCACGTGCTGCGCTTTAACGCACCGATGGCAGCGCACCTTTATCAGCAGCTAGCGCCGATTGTACTCGACTCGACTGAGTACGATGCAAGCGCCACTGGCGAAGATGCAACGGAGGCACTGGCCCGGTATTTTTTAAAGTTGGCCGGTGATTTGGGGCTTCCGACGACTCTTAGAGCGATGGACATTGCCCGCGATGATTTGCCTAAACTGGCGGATCAAGCACTCCTGCAGCAGAGACTGTTGATCAATAACCCGAGGCCAGTAACGCCGGCGGATGCATTGGCCATATACCAATTGGCGTACTGATTGACCCACTGGCGCAACGACGGATGATACAAATGAACGCAGAACAGCAACGTAGTCATTACGGCTATTTTTTGGATTTGAACACCCGCTGGATGGATAACGACATCTACGGCCACGTCAATAACGTCACCTACTACAGTTACTTTGACACCGTGGCCAACCAATATTTAATCGAACATGGCGACTTGGATATCCACACCGCCGAAGTGGTCGGGTTCGTGGTCGCATCGAGTTGTCAGTATCGATCCCCGATAGCTTTTCCAGAGGTGCTACAGGGGGCGTTGAGGGTGGAAAAGCTAGGTCGTAGTTCAGTCCAGTATGAGCTAGCTATTTTCAAGCAGGAGGAATCGCTAGCCGCGGCATATGGGACTTTTACGCATGTTTTTGTCGATCGCGCTAGTAGCCGTTCAGTGCCCATCCCGGCACGAATTCGGCAGGCGCTGGAGCGTCTGTTGACTCGGGCCTAGTTCGATCGAGTATTTATACCTTTGGGCGATAACCGCCCTGTGGGTGTTCGTCGGCCTTACTCCTTGTCCACACGCAGGCGTATTAAACCTTCTTGTATGGTGCTTGCGACCAGGCGCCCATCGCGGTGAAAAAAGCTGCCGCGGTTTAATCCCCTTGCATGGCTTGCCCGCGGGCTGTCCATCGCGTAAAGCAACCATTCGTCGATTCTAAAATCATCGTGAAACCAAATGCTGTGATCGAGCGATGCCGGTTGCAAGTTGGGGTCTAAAATGCTCTGTCCATGGGGCAGGAGCGAAGTGCTCATCAGGCTAAAATCCGATGCATAGGCGAGAATTGCATGGTGCAAACCGGGGTCATTGGGTTGCATCGCGTCGAGATTGCCGCAGGCCCGAAGCCAGATGTACTGACTCGGCGACCGCACCTCGGGATCCAGGTAATTGACTGGATCCACCGAACGCATTTCGATGGGTTTCAGACTAGGGTGACTTTTCGGCTTTGATTTCGATCCACTGATGAGCTTAGACCAGCGTTCATAATCGTCTTCGAGATCCTCTGGTGGCGGGCATACCGGCATCTCCAGTTGATGGTTGAGACCGGGCTCTCTGACCTGAAACGACAACGAGGTGCTGAAAATCGCTTTGCCACGCTGCGATGCGACCACTCTACGGGTGGTAAAAGAGCCGCCGTCGCGTATTTTGTCAACCGCATAGATGATTGGAACGCTGGGGTCTCCGGGCCGCAAAAAATAGGCCTGCTGAGAATGAATCATACGCTCTTGAACTACGGTGTCTTGCGCGGCGCGCATCGCTTGCGCAAATACCTGACCACCAAATACCCGTCGACTGTGGGTTTGTGGTGTGATCCCTCGATACAGGCACTCGTCTATTTTTTCCAGATTTAAAATGCTCAGCAATTCGTCAAAAGCTTGCTTCATAGAGTATTTCCTAACTTAAATGCAATTGGATTGTCGGTCATTTTCGACTGAACCCTATGCTTGGGCGCGATGATTGCAGTAGCGGTTGGCGATGCTGTGAAGATTCGCTACGCTCTAGTTTAGCAGGTAAATCTAGCGTCGTTGAAAAATCTCAGGGCAGGCCTTGTAGGCTCGATCGTTGCTAGAAGCGCCGTCCATTGGCAATAATACTTGCTAGTTAGAATAACATACTGTAAGTTCAATTTTATAGTTTAGCTGCAATTTTTTGCGTCTTTGTCACCCTGACATAGCGCCTTGTCTATTGACCAATCAATGAGGAGTCTAGAGTGACTGACCTGCAAGTATTTCGCCATGAAACGCGGCACTGGTTGGAGCAAAACTGCCCGCCGAGCATGCGTTCACCGATCAATATCGATGGCAGCCAATGTTGGGGCGGTCGCAACGCGGTTTTTTCTAGCGACGAACAGAAACTGTGGATGGAGCGCATGGCGGCTAAAGGTTGGACCGCCCCGACTTGGCCAATCGAATACGGCGGTGGTGGCCTGAACAAGGCACAGGCCAAGGTACTGCGCGAAGAAATGGGCAACCTGAATGCGCGATCGCCGCTGGACAGCTTTGGCATCTGGATGATTGGCCCGGCGCTGCTAAAATTCGGTTCAGAAGCGCTTAAACAGCAACATTTACCGCCTATCGTGCGCGGTGAAATTCGTTGGTGTCAAGGTTATAGCGAGCCAAATGCGGGGTCTGATCTGGCCGGTTTGCAGACCAAGGCGGTCGATATGGGTGATCATTTTATCGTCAATGGACAAAAAGTGTGGACGTCTTATGGCGATAAAGCGGACTGGATGTTTTGTCTGGTGCGCACCGACCCAGAGGCGAAGAAGCAAAGCGGTATCAGTCTAGTGTTATTCGATATGACCACGCCGGGGGTGACGCCCAAGCCGATAAAGTTGATCTCTGGTAGTTCGCCGTTTTGCGAGACCTTTCTCGACGATGTTCGGGTCGAGACAAATCAGGTGGTCGGCGAAATCAACCAAGGTTGGACGATCGCCAAATACTTGTTGACCCACGAGCGGGAAATGATTGGCGGGTTTGGTTTGACCGATGCGGGTTCGCAAAGCTTGGCGGAATATGCGGTCGATGCGCTCGGCATCACGCAGGGAAGATTGGCGAATACGCTGTTGCGTAGTGATGTGATTCGCTGGGAAATAGACGCTGCAGCGTTTGCCATGACCGCCGAGCGAGTAACCGATGAAGTTAAGTCGGGGCAGGGTGTTGGAGCGACCTCGGCGATGTTGAAATACTACGGCACCGAGCTTAATAAACGTCGCTATGAATTGATGATGAAACTCCACGGCAACGATGCCATGGAATGGGAGAGCGAGGCCTCGAACGAGGGTTGGCTGCCGCGCACTTGGTTGCGCACTAAGGGCAATTCGATTGAGGGCGGAACCTCGGAAATACAGTTAAATATCATCGCGAAAAATATTCTCGGGCTCGGATAAAACCCATTACAAAGGAGTGCGATATGGCACTGGTACTTAATCAAGAACAGCAAATGCTCAAAGAGTCGGCGCAGGGTTTTTTGAGTGAATTTGCATCGATCGCCGAGTTGCGCCGACTGCGTGATGTAGATGATGACTATGCGCCTGAGTTGTGGGGTCAAATGGTGGATATGGGGTGGGCTGCAATATTGGTGCCCGAGAACCATGGAGGGTTGGGCTTTGGGCAAGTCGGGATGGGCCAGATAGTCGAACAGAGTGGTCGTACGCTGACCGCATCCCGGTTGTTCAGTACCGCAATATTGGGTGCTAGCATAATCAACCTTGCCGGTAGCTCAGAGCAAAAAGCGCGCCTACTACCGGCGATTGCCGAGGGTCAATTGACCACAGCATTGGCAGTTGATGAGTCGGGCCACCACGCGCCGGCCAACATATCTCTGGTAGCGGATAAAACCGCCAGTGGCTTCCGCTTGACCGGAGTTAAGCGCAGCGTCGTCGATGGCCACAGCGCTAGCCAGTTAATTGTTGCGGCGCGCACCGCTGGCGAGGCCGGCGATAGCCACGGGATTAGCCTTTTTTTGGTCGACCCAAGCGCTGCTGGGGTGACCGTCGAGCGGATTCCGACGGTCGATAGTCGAAGCGTCGCGAGTATCTCCTTCGATGGCGTCGACGTCGATCGAGGCGCTCTTTTGGGCGAGGAGGGGGATGGTTTTACCGCGCTTTCGGCAACGCTCGATATCGCCAATGCGCACCTTGCCGCCGAACTGTTAGGGATTTGCTCAGAGGCCTTCGAGCGCACCTTGCAATATCTCAAAGAACGCCGCCAATTTGGCGTATTGATTGGCTCTTTTCAAGCACTACAGCATCGTACAGCCCATTGGTGGAGCGAGATTGAACTGGCCAAATCGCTGGTTTTAAAATCGTTACAGGCGCTCGATGACGGCGATTTACGGGCGCCGGCTCTCGTCAGTATCAGTAAGGCAAAATTGTGCGAAGTGGCCGAGCTAAGCAGCAATGAGGCGATTCAAATGCACGCGGGTGTGGGGATGACCGATGAATACGATGTCGGTTTTTTTGCCAAGCGCGCGCGTCCTGCTCAGGCGCTATTCGGAGGCTATGCATACCACGGCGATCGCCTCGCCAGCATGAGTGGTTATTGATTACAGCGCTCGGCCTTGGGGCGATCATTTATAACCGGTATAAACGAGTTTGATAGGGTTTGGTATCACTGTATGCTGGACCCTCAGTGACAATACGTATTTCGTCCGTGGACACAGAGTGTCCAGACAAACCAGAGGATTTGATTATGGATTTAGGTGTTAGCGAAAAGTTAAAACCCATTTTAGAGGAAGTGAAAAATTTTATCGATGTTGAGATTACGCCATTGGAGCGCGAGTATTTTGACGAAGTGGATAAGGACGATCGGTGGCAGTTTACCGAGCGCCAGACCGAGCTTCTTGAGAGCCTCAAAGACAAGGCGAAAAGCCGCAATCTATGGAATTTCTTTTTAACGCACTACGAGGGCGGTTACGGTTTGAATACCGTCGAGTATGCCTATATTGCTGAAGAGACCGGTCGCTCGCAGCTGGCTCCGGAAATATTCAATTGCTCGGCACCGGATACCGGCAATATGGAGGTGTTGGCACGCTATTGCAGTGAAGAGCAAAAGCAGCGTTGGTTGGTACCCTTGCTCGCCGGTGAAATCCGCTCAGCTTATGCGATGACCGAGCCCCAGGTGGCGTCCTCGGATGCTACCAATATTTCGTTGTCGTGCATTGATGACGGTGATGCGTGGGTACTCAACGGTGAAAAAATCTGGATTTCGGGTATCGGTGACCCGCGCTGCGAGATTCTTATTGTCATGGTCAACACCGATCCCGACGGGCCTCGTCATGCACAGCACTCGCAGGTTTTGGTGCCGCGCAATACCCCAGGCGTCCAGTTGCTGCGGCCGATGACGATCTTCGGCAGCGACGATGCACCCCACGGCCATTTCCACATGCGTTTCAGTAATGTTCGAGTGCCCAAAGAAAATATGATTCTTGGCCGGGGTCGTGGCTTTGAAGTTGCTCAGGGACGTTTGGGGCCGGGCCGTATTCACCATTGTATGCGCGCCATCGGGCTGGCCGAAGCCGCGTTAAAATTGCTTTGTGAGCGAGCGCTCAGTCGTAAGGCCTTTGGGCGTTCGCTGGCTAAGTTGGGGGGTAATGTGGATATTATCGCCGATGCCCGTATCGATATCGAAATGACCCGACTGCTGTGCCTCAAGACCGCCTGGCTGATGGATCATCAGGGCGTCGACGCGGCGCAGCCGTATATTTCAATGATTAAAACCCAGGCGCCCTCGATGGCGCTAAAAGTGATCGACGAGGCCATGCAGATGTTCGGCGGTCTGGGTGTTTCGCAGGATACACCGCTGGCAAGTTGGTATGGTAGTATGCGCTGCCTGCGCTATGCGGATGGGCCCGATGCGGTGCATAGAATGGTCATAGCCCGTCGAGAGTTGCACCAGTACAGTCAGTAACCGCGGTGGCTGCGCAACCGCGCGATTGCCAAGCAGCAGTCGGGCTAATGTCGCATATAATGATGTCATCGGTCGGCACAATGTGCCGCGCCCATGGGCACGCCATGGGGATCAATTCTAGTAGAGAGGAACAGCATGAAAGCACTAGTTTGTAGCGAGTTTGGTCCGACAACGGATCTTAAAGTTGAACAGCGCGATGCGCTCGAGCCGGGCCCCGGGGAAGTGCTAATCGATGTGCAGGCGGCCGGCGTTAATTTTCCAGATATCCTGACGGTAGAAGGAAAATATCAATTCAAACCCGAGTTGCCATTTGTGCCTGGTACCGAAGTGTCCGGTATCGTCAGTAAAGTGGGTCAGGGCGTTACCATGCGAGCAGTCGGCGACGAGGTGGTTGGCACTGTGCAAATCGGAGGCTTTGCAAGTCAGGTTGTGACCTCTGAACGAAGCACATTTTTAAAGGGTCGCAGTATGTCATTTGAGCAGGCCGCGGGTTTTGCAATTACCTATGGCACCTCATACTATGCGTTAAAACAGCGTGCTCAGTTGCTCGCTGGCGAGACGGTGTTGGTGCTCGGCGCTGCGGGCGGGGTCGGAATCGCTACTATCCAGATAGCCAAGGCCATGGGCGCCAAGGTGATCGCCGCCGCAAGCAGCGAGGACAAACTGGATTTTGCCTGCGCTGCGGGCGCCGATATGCGTATTAATTACACCACTGAAAATCTCAAAGACCAAGTCAAAAAGCTCACCAATGGCAAGGGCGCCGACGTTGTCTACGATCCGGTTGGCGGCGATTTTTCCGAGCAGGCGTTTCGCGCCATCGCGTGGAACGGACGTTTTTTGGTGATTGGTTTTGCGTCCGGCCCGATCCCCAAGATGCCACTCAATTTAGCGCTGTTGAAAGGGGCATCGATGGTCGGTGTGTTTTGGGGAGCATGGTCTATGCGCGATCCAGTGGCCTCTCAGACTAACTTTGACGAACTGATCGAAATGATTGATGGCGGTGCATTTTCGCCGCTGGTTAGCCAGGTTTATCCACTCGCCGATTTTGCCGATGCTTTCGCCAGCATTGCCGAACGTCGCGCCAAGGGCAAAGTGATCTTGTCGATGGTCTAGCCATCGTTTGGTCGTCGATAGTCGGCAGGGTAAATGCAACCTATAAAGGCATTAACGCCACACAACAGAATGGGACGCTGATATGCGATTAATCGTTGGAATGTCTGGTTCAAGTGGCGTTATCTACGGTATTCGGTTGTTACAGCTACTCGCTGAGCAGCCATCTATTGAGACCCATCTGGTGATCAGTCAGAGTGCCCGAATGAATGTTGGCATTGAAACCGATTGGTCGTTAGGTGCCGTCGAAGCTCTTGCCGATGTAGTGCACAACAATAAAAATATCGCCGCTAGTATCGCCAGTGGCTCGTTTAAAACCGCCGGTATGCTCATCGTTCCCTGCTCGATGAAGACGCTCTCTGGGGTGGTTAATTCCTACACTGATAATCTACTTACCCGCGCGGCAGATGTGGTGTTAAAAGAGCGACGTCGCCTAGTGTTGGTGCCGCGGGAGTCGCCACTGCACACTGGCCACTGTGAATTGCTGTGGCGAGCCAGTCAACTAGGTGCGGTGATATGCCCACCAGCGCCAGCTTTTTATACCGCGCCTAAATCGGTCGAGGATATCGTCGATCATACGGTTGCACGACTGCTTGATTTGTTTGACGTCGAGGTGCCAGACATGGTGCGCTGGCAGGGGACTGCGAGTGGTAAGGGAACAGCCTAGAGGACGGCACGCGACAGCCTTGACGGCAAGCTAGTTCTAAGCGGTCGAGTTTGTCGCCGGTCAACAGTCAATTTTGCGCGATTCTTGGAACCCTTGCGGTGATTCCGCTGAGCAATTGGTAGCCGTTGGTGGCGCAGTGCTCGGCGATTTCGTTGACCGGTAAATCGGGACCCCATAGCGTGCTCTGGTCACCGATATTCACAGTTGGGCAATCGGTGATATCCACTGTCAGCATGTCCATTGACACGCGGCCGATCAGCGGGCAGCGGCGCCCATTGATCAATACCGGAGTGCCGTTGGGTGCGTGGCGCGGATACCCGTCGCCATAGCCGACCGCCAAGGTCGCAATACGCGATGCTCTGCTGGCGGTCCAGGTGCCGGCATAGCCGACTGATTCACCCGCATCGATCGAGCGCAGAGAGGTTACCGCAGTGACAAAGGTCATGACTGGTCGTAATCCATAGTCGTCATTGCCACGCACAAATGGGCTGTTGCCATACAGCATATATCCGGGCCGTTGCCAGTCGCGACGGGTTTTGGGCCAGCCGAGTAGGGCGGCAGAATTGGCCAAGCTCTGTTGCAGTCGTGCTCCGTCTGGAACCGTAATACTGGCGTAAGCCGCGTCAAAATTGGCGATCTGCTGGTGGGTTTTGGGGTCGTCGCAATGATCGGCGCTGGCAAGGTGCGAAGCGAGCACAACGCAACTCTGAACCTTGCCGCTGGTCGCCAGCGCCTGGTAAATAGCATTGATTTCGTCGGCTTGAAAGCCAAGGCGATGCATACCAGTATCGAGTCCCAACCACAGCCTGATCGGTCTTTGCAGCGGCGCTTCGAGCAACTCACGGCACTGCTGATGATTTTCTACCATTAACCATAGCTGGTGTTCCTCGGCCACGGTAATTTCATCGGCGCTGAAGGTGCCCTCGAGCAGTAGTATCGGTTTGTCGACGCCCAAACGGCGAAGTTCGAGCGCTTCTTCGATTGAGGCGACGCCAAACGCCGGAGCGTTCTCTAGGGTTCGACAAACGATCTCGGCACCGTGACCGTAAGCGTTTGCCTTGACCATGGGCATGCAATGGGCCTTGCTCACGGCCTGCGCGATGGCGAAGTTGTCCCGCAGTGCCTGCCGATCGATCAGTGCTTGGGTGGGTCTTGCCATGGGTTGCAACTCGTCATGTGGCGCGGGGTTTGATGACTATGATACTGCGAACATAACCGCTTTCGCCAGTATCAATCGATAACCGGCGGGCGTTTGAAGACGCTGCTATTTAGTTATTCACTGAGGACGATGTCTTTGGGGACATGCCGGTAGCGGCGGTTTTCATACCAAAAAATGTAGCCGCCTGAGATCAGTATGATGGCGGCGCCAAGAAGCGTTTGCCACGGGGGTTGCTCGTTAAGTACAAACATGGCGAGAATGAGCGCGAACACTAAACGGGTATAGCGAAAGGGCGATATAACCGACATGTCACCGAGTCGGGTGGCGAGTACAATGGCGTTGTAAGATAGCCCCCCGGTGAGCATCACGCCAGCCAAAAGAAGCCAATGAACGCTGGTAGGTGCGACGAAGGGCGCAAAAAACGGCGTCGCGATAAGGCCTCCAACGGCGTAGGCTAAAAATGCATAGGTCGATACCGCGAGGGTCGGAATGCGCGCGCGAATGAAGCGCGTCGATATGTCGCGAATGGCCAGACACAGGGTGCCGAGCACCGCCAGTAGCGACGCGGGTTGGAAGGCATCTGATGCTGGACGAAGGATTAATAGCACGCCGGCAAACCCGATAATAATGGCCAGCCAGCGCCGCCAATCGACCTGTTCTTTGAACACCAATGCGCCGCCTAAGGTGACGATCAGTGGCGTTGCCTGAAGTATTGCCGAAACCGCCGATAAAGGCATTAACGAAATCGATGCGACCAAAAATAGTCCGCCAAACATATCGGCGACGGTTCGAAGAATAATCGGTTTACTCCATAGTTCCGGCAGTAACATCGGCGTTTTACTGACTATGGCAACCACCAGAAATGCACCGGCTGTGGCCAATCCAGTGATGAACAAGATTTGCGAGATCGGCAGGCTGGCAGAGAGGATTTTGATCAACAGATCATCGACGGCAAATCCAGCCATCGCGATGATCATAAAAATGATGCCGCGCAGGTTATCCATAGGAGGTCCAAGGGGTCTAGTATCGGTTGAATTGGTGCCTGTTTTTTGCCTGAGTCAGTGATGCTTTTCCGGCCCCGACGCGTCGCGCAGACCCACGTTTCCGAGGGGCCGCAAGGATAAACTTAAACCCTACGCTCCTCAAGCACAATCTAGTGCCAAAGGTTTTCGGTCATCGGGCGACGACATCAACACAACCGCGGGTGCGATGAGATTCGATGCGGTGATTGTTTTGCATCGGTCGGTGATTGGTGCAGCGAGTGTTGCGAGCCAAGAGAAAGTTTGCTGTCGGCAGTTTATTTTTTTAATAGAATTTCAATCATCCGCTTTGGCTTAGCTATACTCTTACATGGGGTCGATTTATTTTGCTGGACATTTTTTGCGGCTGTAAAGTCAGGGACTCACTCTATACCGCCGGCGTTTATTGGTGCGTATTGACTGCTATTGAGATCGCTGATTGAGGCTACAATGTGCAGCCTGTTACTTGACTGTAGCCGCGCCTCGATTTTTTTGAATATACACCACACACGAGAATGACACTATGGCTGGGAAAAACAAAATTGACGCACTGATTATTGGCGCCGGACACAATGGTTTGGTATGTGCGTACTATTTGGCGCGAGCGGGACTCAAGGTAGCTATTTATGAGCGCCGAGATATTGTCGGTGGCGCGGCTGTCACAGAGGAGTTTCATCCCGGATTTCGCAATTCGGTAGCCAGTTATACGGTGAGCTTGTTAAATCCTCAAGTTATTAAAGATATGGGATTAAAAGCGCGCGGGTTAGAAATTGTGAAACGACCGATCTCTAATTTTATTCCGATCGACGATGGCCAATTTTTGAAGCTCGGGGGTGGGCTTGAACGTACCCAAGAGGAGTTTAAAAAGTTTTCGCAGCGCGATGCTGCGCGCTTGCCCGAGTACTATCAACGCATCGACGCGGTTGCCGATGTTATGCGCGACATGTCGGTCAAAACGCCGCCGAATCCGAAAGGAGGGCTAAAAGCGCTGTTGCAAATGGCTCTGCAATTCTGGCCAATCGCCAGAAAGGGTAACCAATTGCATCGAGACGTTTACGATTTGTTTACTAAAAGCGTACGCTCATTTTTAGATGGCTGGTTTGAAAACGAGCATATCAAGGCGTCCTTTGGATTCGATGCCATCGTCGGTAACTATGCCGGGCCGGACGCGCCGGGGTCAGCCTATATTCTTCTCCACCACGTGTTTGGCGAGGTCGATGGCGAAAAGGGAGCTTGGGGGCACGCAATAGGCGGGATGGGCGCTATTACTCAAGCCATGCGGCAAGCGTGCGAAGAACTTGGCGTAGAGATCACTACCGATGCTGCGGTTGCCAAAGTACGGGTGTCCGATCAGCGCGCGATCGGCGTCGAATTGGAAGATGGCACGCTGGTCGATGCGGACCGGGTTGTTTCTAACGTCAATCCAAGCCTACTCTACAAGACGCTGATTGCAAGTGAGGACCTCGATAGCGAATTTAACCGCAGTATGGATGGCTATAAATCTGGCTCTGGAACCTTCAGAATGAATGTGGCGCTTGCCGAATTGCCCAACTTCACGGCACTACCCGGAATTGACGTGGCGGAACATCATCAATCTGGAATTATCATAGGATCGACGATGGATTACATGGATCGCGCCTATATTGATGCCAAACAGTTCGGTTGGTCACGCCAGCCGTTTGTTGAAATGCTGATTCCCTCAACCCTTGACGACAGTTTGGCGCCTCCTGGACAGCATGTGGCGTCATTGTTCTGCCAGCAGTTTGCCCCGACCTTACCCGATGGACGGTCTTGGCAGGATGCGCGGATCGAGGCGGCCGATTGCATTATCGATACAGTGAATGCCTACGCGCCAAATTTTAAAGCTTCGATCCTTGGGCGAATGATTTTGTCGCCGCTGGATCTCGAGCAGAAGTTGGCTTTAATAGGAGGCGATATCATGCATGGTCAAATGACGTTGGATCAAATGTGGGCGGCGCGACCTATTATGAACTACGGTGACTATCGCGGCCCGCTCAAATCGCTCTATATGTGCGGTGCCGGAACCCACCCTGGGGGCGGCGTAACCGGTCTGCCGGGCAAAAATGCTGCGCGCGAAATCTTAAAGGACCGCTAGCTTCGGTGTACGGCGCAAGGAATGTCGCCGCGCAGCAATCTCTCTGCGGCGAACTCTGTCGCGCGGACGGATCTATTGCCGTTGGCAGCGGCACCCATGACAGCGATCAATAAATCACTACGTCTGCCGAAAAAAATTAATCATCGCCGTATTGAGATGATGGTCTTTTAGCTCTACCCAGCAGCCGATACTTGCGCAGGCGTGTACTCTTAGCGATGTCGTAACGTCAATCTGTGCTTCTATGGTAGCTTGTGCGGATTTAATTTCCCCCGATCGACGCAAAATAACTACCGAGATTAGCGTGCCGAGGGTATTATGCAAATACCATTGGTTGAGTCTAGGTTTCGCAGTTACGGCCCTTTAATTGCGGTTAAAGTAGCGACTTTCACCGCAATTCCCAGCAGCGGGCGCTCTGCTCAGAGCACGTTCAATTGTAGGTACAGATCACCGATAAAAGACCGCAGTTTAAAGTGGTTTTTTTGACGTTTAGCACCCAATAGGGTGCATAAATTTATCTTAAAGCATCCGCTGGCTGCATTGTATGGCGGCTGGTCTTGGCTAATTGGAGTCTAATATGGCGCAAAAAATTAAAGTTACACATCCGCTGGTGGTGCTGCACGGCGACGAGATGGCGCAGATCGCTTTTGAACGCATTCTCGAGCAATTTGTAAGCAAGCGTCTAGATATTGAGCTAGTTGAAATCGATCTGACGGCTGAAAACCGTTTGTTGACTAATGGTGGAGCGGTGCGCGATGCAATCGAAGCACTAAAACACCACGGTGTCGGGGTTAAAAATGCCGGCATGACGGTTAACCGTGAGCAACTCAGTGAATTGCTCGCCAAACATCCGCAGATCGTCGAATCAGAACTCGATCGATTGGCGACCAAATCGCCGAATGGCGCTATACGCAAGGGCATCGGCGGCAATATCATTCGCGAAGACATACAATTCCGCAACATCAGGGTGCCCAAACCGGATTGGGTTGGCCGCGACATCGAAGTCGACACCATGGAAAATGGGGGTATTAAACACAGTTTTAACGAATTGTCGAAATCGACCGGTATCGCCAAACTAATTTTTGTCGGTAGCAGTGGTGATCCAGTAGAGCTCCATCGCCGCTATGTTGGCAAGGGCGATCCGTGGTTACTGGCGACCAACGATATAGAGGACGTCAAGCTCTGGGCTCATCGCTTTTTTCAGCGCGCACTCGACGAGAACCGAGATATCTACCTCGGATTAAAAGATACCGTGATACCCGGATACGATGGTGTCATGCGCGAGGAGATAGAAGCTATTTATCGGGCGGATTATCGTCAAGCGGTGGCCGATAAAGGACTGCATTATCACTACGAACTGATCGATGCTCAGGCCGCACGGATTGTCGCCAATCCGCCGCAACGCGCGCTCTGGGGTGTGCCTGACAACACCACCGGGCGCAAGCTGTTTAAACTGGTAAAATATTTAAAGAAATACGGTATACCCGAACGCCGAGCGCACGTGTCGATCTCGCGCATGAGCGCGGGCGGCGGCGATCAATACGGCAGTTTCAATATGCCGATGACCGAGGATGGGATACTCAAAGTGATCGTCGATGGGCAGGAAAAGCATGCCCGCAAGGTGCGTAAAAAAGACCCAGTACTGTTTATGTCAAACGATCAGCAGGCGATTAAAGACTGGGTGAGTCAGGTTTTTCGCGACGCCTCATACAACGACAAAGAGGTGTATTTTGGCCTAAAGCGCGAGTACATGGACTACGACGATGTCTACAGTAAGGTCATCGGCGATGTGCGTTACGAACTGGCGAGTTTAGACACGCCGCCGCCGTCGTTTATGATTATGCGACCTTCTAGCCAGTTGCGTAAGATGATTACTGATCCGCCGCGCAAAGCCCTGTACCCCGCGCAAAACCTCGATGGCGATATTTTTTCCGACATTGCCGCGGCGTTGGGTGGTAGCTTGGCGACCGCCAGTTCGATTATAGAGAGTAAAGATGGCACCATGCTTTACGAAGCGCCCCACGGAACGGCGCACGATTTATATCTGAAGTTTTTGCAAAGTGACGGTAAAGAGGCATTGTTCAATTCGTCTGCGTTGCTTTATGCGCTGGCCAATGCGCTGGAAAATTTAGGTTCGCGCGAAGATAATCAAGCGCTAATCGATTATTCCAATGGTTTAAAAAGTGCTCTGATCGACACCGTCGATCAGGGTATTATCACTGGCGACCTAAAAGGTAAGACCACCGATCCGGACAATGAGCGAGTCGTCGATATGTATGGCTTTTTGGATGCTGTCGAGGTCAATCTTGGTGCACATTAAGGCTGTCTAGTGCGTTACTCGAGCGAGCTTTTCTGCAAAGTCTTTTCAGTCCGGCTCATAGTGGCGCCACTTTGCCATTTTTCCACTGAGCTAGAGTAGATAGGCTGGCGGACTTGGGCGGCGCTCGCTGCCCCTGCAGCTGCGCCGGCTTTGTGGTCGTCAAGATACTTGGAATCCCACTCGAGCCGGCAGTGGTTAAAGATTCTGGTAAATTCCTCGTTAGCTTGAGAGACTCTGTGTTCGTGTCTGACTTTGGCTTTGACTATTGCGTCGCCGAACGATTGGTTTCAGTAGGCCATTAATTCAGCATATGGTCAGGTGCAGTTCTAATTTATCGAGTAGCGATAACATTTACATGCAGGCGCAAAATAATGCACCTGAACGATAGGAATAGCGCGGTTGAAATGTGTCTTCCATGGGCCAGTTAATCGTTATTAGATTAATTGCTGGATAGGTTGCTTGTTATCAATTGTTTTAAAGCCGATATTTTGTCGCCTTTGTGGTTCGATTACAGCGCAAAAAAAGTCACGGAATACGCTACTTTGGGCTCGACCAAGTGGTTTTATGGATTAGAAAATTGTTTGAAGTGGGGTTTAGGTCGATGCATGGGATGGCGGTAACTGGCGTTGTGATACCACTTTCCTGGGATTTCCGCCTTACGCAAAGCTCGCTGGTAGCGCAGCGTGCTAGTAAAAGCTCGCTGGCAGCGCAGCGTGCTACTATTGGTCTATTGGTTCAGCGAATTATTTTATTAACCCCGAAGAATTATTTTACTAACCCCGAACAATTATTATACGTGCACTAAACCATGATATCTTTTGCGAGCGCTCCATTGACCATGCCGCGGCCCCTATTGTTGGTGGATTCGGGCAGCGGTGGGTTCTCCGTCCTAGAGGCTATCCAACGGCGGTTGCCTGGCGTGTCATTCACCTATGCCGCGGACTATGCCGGTTGCCCCTATGGTGATCGCAGCGTTGAGCAGATTGTCAGTCGTGTTATGGCATTGGTAAAAACGGCGCAGAGTCGGCGGCAGCATGGTTTGATCGTAGTTGCATGCAACACCGCGAGTACCTTGCTGTTGGATCATTTGCGCGTCGAGTATGCCATCCCAGTGGTCGGCGTGGTGCCGGCGATTAAGCCCGCCTGCGCATCCTACCCGGGCGGTAATGTGCTGCTGTTGGCAACGCCGCAAACCGCGCATGGAGCCTATCTTGACCGCCTAGAAAGTCAATTTTCTAACGGCGCAAATGTACAACGATTTGGCAGTACGGAATTAGTTCGGTTAGCCGAACGGTCGCTTCATAGTGACGAGGATATAAGCGCTGTGACCGAGGTGTTGGGGCCGCTTGGCGCCACAGAGTTCGATGCAGTGGTGCTGGGTTGTACGCATTTCCCGCTGTTGAGAACCAGTCTGCAGCGGGTATTTTCCGGGGCCGAACTGATCGATAGCTCAAAAGGTATTGCCGAGCGGGTTGCCGCGCTGGCTGAAAAACGACTCGACTACAGCGGTGACAATGCTTTTTATGTCACCGCGCAATTCGGCCCACCGCAGGCATTCCTTGAGCGCTATGGGTTAAATGAGGCGCGGTGTATTCCACTCAGCGACTTGGAGTGATCGCTAGGCGCACTCTGCCATAGATCATGAAGCCGCGCCCTAGGCGTTAACCTGGCGTTGTAAATGGGCGATTAATTGGTCTAGTGGAATCGACTGATTTTCCGACGCCCTACGATGTCGGTATTCGATATTGCCATCGTTCAAGCCGCGCTCACCGATGACTAGACGGTGGGGGATACCAATAAGCTCAACATCCGCCAGCATACTGCCGAGTCGCGCCTTGCTCTCATCCATAAACAGAACGTCATAGCCGGCGCTGGTCAGTTGCGCGTAGATCGTTTCTGCGGTCTGCTTAACATTCACTGACTTGTGCAAATTGACCGGGATCAGCGCAATCTGAAAGGGCGCCAGTGCCTCGGGCCAAATAATCCCTTTGTCGTCATTGTTTTGTTCTATAGCTGCGGCCACTACGCGACTCACGCCGATGCCGTAACAGCCCATGTGCATCACTTGTTCAACGCCATTTTCATCGAGTACCCGGGCCTTCATGATTTCGCTATATTTGGTGCCGAGTTGAAAAATATGGCCCACTTCGATGCCGCGCTTTATGGTTAATTGACCACACCCATCGGGACTCGGGTCGCCGGCGACGACGTTGCGAATGTCAGCTTGGATGTAGGTTGGGCAATCGCGCTGCCAATTGACCGAGCGTAGATGGTAGTCGTCGCGATTGGCGCCGCACACAAAGGCGTTAAGACTAGCTGCGCTGTGATCCACTACCAACGGCATGGCTAGCCCGACCGGGCCGAGAGAACCGGGGGTACAGTTAAACGCTCGGTGGATTTGCTCTTCGCTGGCCATGCTGATTTCGCTATCGAGTTGCAGGGCGTGTTGGGCTTTTACTTCATTTAGTTGGTGATCGCCACGGACTATTAAGGCATACAGCTGGGCATCGCCATTGCCGTTAGTGGCGCTGACAATCAAGGTTTTGATGCATTGTTCAGGGCCAATATCAAAGGTTTTGCAAACGTGATCGATGGTTTTAACGCCCGGAGTCGGCACCTCTGACATCGCCTCGCAGTCTGGGTGCGAGCTTTTTTCTGGGGCTAGGGCTTCGGCCTTTTCGATATTGGCTGCGTAGTCGCTCTGATCTGAAAAAACGATGGCATCTTCGCCGGATTCTGCGAGAACGTGAAATTCGTGGGAGTGACTGCCGCCGATACTGCCAGTGTCGGCTATGACCGCTCTATAATCGAGGCCGCAACGGGTAAAAATATTGCTGTATGTGCGATACATGCGTTCGTAGGTTGTCTGCAGCGAGGTTTCGTCGAGATGGAACGAATAGGCATCTTTCATGCAAAATTCACGGGTTCTCATAACGCCAAAACGCGGTCTTCGCTCGTCGCGAAATTTGGTCTGGATTTGGTAAAAATTGATCGGTAATTGCCGGTAACTGCGGATGTCGTTGCGCACGATGTCGGTGATAACTTCCTCATGGGTCGGGCCGAGGCAAAATTCACGCTCGTGTCGGTCGCGGATCCGCAGCAGTTCTTGGCCAAATTGCCCCCAGCGCTGAGACTCTTCCCAGAGTTCGGCCGGTTGCACCACTGGCATGGATAATTCGAGTGCTCCCGAGGCGTCCATCTCCTCGCGCACAATGCGCTCGACGTTGCGAAAAACCCGCAACCCCAGGGGCAGCCATGAGTAGAGCCCCGAGGCAAGTTTACGGATCATGCCGGCGCGCAGCATCAGTTGGTGGCTGATGACTTCGGCCTCAGCGGGCGGTTCTTTTTGGGTGCTAATAAGGTATTGGCTGGCGCGCATGCTTTCTCTTACACTATGGCTATTGGGCGAGCGCGTAGTTTACGACTCGCGGCGGTCGCGGTACAGTACAGAAAAGCCGGTGGGTGAAAATGTTTGATTTGGATGAACGATTGCGCACCGATACGGTGTTGGTGGGCGAGTTGGCGTTGAATTCGGTACTGCTCGCTCGAGATGCGACTTATCCTTGGGTTATCTTGGTGCCACGACGATCGGCGATCACCGAAATTCACCAGTTAAAACCGGCGGATAGGGTGCTTCTTATGCAAGAATCCTGCGTTCTGGCTGAGGTAATGATGGCTTTATACCAGCCAGACAAACTCAATATAGCAGCCCTCGGTAACCAGGTGCCGCAGTTGCATATGCACCATGTGGCGCGTTTCAAAACGGATCCAACTTGGCCGCGCCCCGTTTGGGGCGCAGCGCCTAGCACTGAATATCAGCTCGGTGTCATGAACCACCGCCTTGCAGACTTACGCGCAGCCCTCGCGCCGCATGGGCTTGGCAATCCATGAGCTAGCGCTTTGCCAGCTCTACCTCGGCGGCTGCCAGAGATTCAACGGGTGTTCGCTAATTGCAACGGCAGGTGATTCTCGATGGCATAGTAGCGCGGTTTATTGCGCCATCTCTTTTATACCTTTTAACGGTTCTATCTTGACTGCTGTGGATACCGGTTTGCCAAGAAATACAGTGGTTTTTCCGGTAGAGAATTATTAAGCAACGCTATTACGCCCGAAGTCCACTCTGGATCGAGTCGTTCGCGGGGATTCTCTATGCTTCTCATTCTGCGATATGAGTTCGGCAGGCTTCTAACATTGCGGTAATCTCCTGTCGACTCAATAGCGTTTCGCAACGAGTTGAACCATCATTTGGACGCGTTTTGTGGCAAAAAACGATACCCAATTTTGTGGTTTTTTTTCACAGGAGAATCTATGCCAGCCTTTTTGTCGAGGTGTGCTTTGGTGTATGATTCGCCGTCGCTTTAAAACGGCAAGAGCGCTGATAAATAAACCTTTTATAATCGTTTCTTCGGCTCTTGAGCTGGGTTGTTGGTCATAGCAGTAACGGATCATAGTTATGTCGCTATGCGGGTTGGATGACATTGCATTTTGAGTCTGTGACATTTTTATACTAGTAATTGGAGAGTTAATAAAACTGTATGACCGCTGATCTCGCTAAAATAGGGAGTTTTCTTTTCTGCAGTACTCCGCAAAGCTGTATGAAACGTGCCATGCAAAATAAGAATATACGGACGATTTTGGTGTTTTAAATAAAATGTTGCGTCTAGCGCGAGATGAGATGCGCCATTTTGAGCAGGTGATAGCGATTATGTAGCGACGCAATATTGCCTACCAACATGCGTCGACGTCGCGCGATGCACCAGAGTTACGTAGCCTGGTGAGATCTACGCAGCGGTATAAATAGGCTGTCATTTTGATTGTTGGGGCTTTTATCGAGGCTAGATCCTGTGAGTGCTTCGCCCGAATCGCGCCCGAGCAAGATGATGAATTATTTAAGTTTTATCGATCTTTGCTAAAATCTGAGGCGCGCCACTATCGAGAGTACCTCAATCTTGCAGAACATTTAATCGGTCGGCAAGTATCGAATAGTCGTATACCCACTATAGCTGAGAGCGAGCAGGAGTTAATTCAAACTCCAGATAACCAATTCAGATTTCATTGCGGCCCGCTGACCGTTTGAACGCGCGTTGAAGGCGACCGTTTTTTAACCCAATTGTTACACATTGATGGAGTATCAGGATGCACCGAGGATGGAGCGCAGTGATTGCCGGCTGCTGCCTTGCGACGCTTAGTTTGGGCTTATTTAAGTATCAGCAAATACAGGCCGCTATCGCATTTGCCGAGGGCTACCCAGAACGCAGTGAAACGGTTGAATTGGCCGTCGCTACGTCCACAATTTGGCAAGATCAAAGCAGTGTCATAGGCGAGGTGGTAGCGGTTAAGTCACTGGAGTTAAGCAACGAAATAGCTGGACGCGTCAGTTTTGTTGGCTTTCAGCCCGGCGCCAAAGTGGCGGCGGGCCAGCTACTCGTGCGCTTAGACATCCGTGAGGAGCAAGCGCGGCGAAGTGCTGCCGCGGCTGAGGTGACGCTGGCCCTGTTGCTACTCGATCGCAATCGCAAATTAATCCAAACAGGCGTATCTTCTGCCGCGGACTTAGATCGCGCTCAAGCGGCCTATACTGCTGCAACGTCAGCAGTTGCAGCCCTCGACGCGATCATTGAAAAAAAACGCATCAAGGCGCCGTTTGCCGCCACGGCGGGATTGCACCAATTAGATGTTGGGGAGTATCTGCATGCAGGGCGAGCGATCACCCGCCTGGTAGGGTTGGATCGCATTATATGGATAGACTTTAGTGTGCCCCAGCATCAAGCGATATTCACAGTGGGTGATAGCGTCGTTGTTAGCGGAACTGCCGTACAGGGTTTTACCGGCACGAATCAAACGCGGACTGCCAGAATTGTGGCTAGGGATTCGCAGGTCGATAGTCAATCCCGGCAGATTCGGCTGCGTGCTGAAATCAATAATATTAACGGTTTGTTATTGCCTGGCAGTTTTGTCAAAGTGACGGTGCCAGTCGGTAGCCAGAGATCGGTGATACTGATTCCCTCCGAAGCTGTGCGCTACGACGCTCTAGGTGCCAATGTCTATGTGCTTAAAAACGTCGAAAAAGGTGCTGATGCGACTTATCGCGCGGTTAAACGGGCAGTAATTTTGGGTCCGCAAAAGGGATCGCAATGGGTGGTGTTGAGTGGCCTCGATGCCGGCGAGCAGTTGGCGGGTTTGGGCGCATTTAAACTGCGTGACGGAGTTTTAGTCCGCATTAATAACGGTCGCCAAGCGCCGAGCGTTGACGCCGCGCTCGAGGGCTCGATGTGATGCCAGCCTCGTCTACCGAGAATGGTCTGTCTCGCCCGCGCTTCAGTGATATCTTTATCCGACGGCCGGTGTTAGCCATTTCGATCTGTTTACTGCTGGTATTAGCGGGAATCAGAGCGGCTGTGGATATCCCTGTATCGCAGTTTCCGCGGATAGAGAGTTCCTCTTTGGTGATCAGCACGCAGTATGTCGGTGCTCCGGCAGACGTGGTGCGCGGTTTTGTAACAGATCCGATAGAGCGGGCCGCATCCTCTGTGCCCGGTGTAGACTTTATCGACTCTACCACCACCGCTGGTTATAGCTTGGTCACCGTCTGGTTAAAACTTAACGAAGACAGTACCGAAGCGCTGGCGGAACTGTCTGCGCGTCTCGACCAAATACGTTTCGAACTTCCTCGTGATGCCTATGATCCGGCGATCGAAGTGACTCGAGCCGACCGGCCGAATGCCGGATTTTACCTGCCGGTATTATTAGATAACGGTATGAGTCGAGCTACTGCCACAGATTATTTGAGTCGTCGAGTAACGTCGTTACTCGGCGCCATCCCGGGGGTGCAAAAAGTGGGTATTCTTGGCGGTCGCTATCCCGCGATGCGGGTGTGGCTGAATCCGGATGCAATGCAAGCGTACAACCTTAGCTCTGCAGACGTCGAGTCCGCATTGCGCGTCAACAATGTCATAGCGACTATGGGGCGCAGCGAAAATACGAGTCAACGCATCGATCTGTTGGCCAATACATCGCTTAAGACGATAGCTGATTTTAATGAGTTAGTCGTGCGCGAGAGTGCTGCGGGTGTTATTAGACTTCGGGATCTAGCGCGAGTTGAATTGGGGGAAGAAGAGGGTTCTACGAACGCTAGATTTAGTCAAGACATGAGCTTATTTATTTCGGTATGGCCGTTGCCTGGCGCCAACGAAATTGATATTGCCGATCGCTTGTATATTGAACTAGAGAATATAAACCAGTCGCTTCCCGATGGCATGAGCATTGATAAAGGTTACGATATTACGCTTTACATGCGCAGTGCTCTAAAGGAAATTTTTATTACGTTGGCGGAAACAATTCTGTTAGTGGGGTTGGTAGTGATTGCGTTTATGGGCTCAGTTAGAACGGCCTTGGTTCCGTTAGTGACTATTCCTATATCGCTTTTTGGGGCATTGGCCGCGATGTCATTAATGGGTTTTTCACTCAATTTACTGACGGTTTTGGCAATTGTGCTGTCGGTTGGTTTAGTGGTCGACGACGCTATCGTAGTAGTTGAAAATGTTGCGCGTTTCATGCGCGAAGGGATGAGTCGCTCGGAGGCTGCGCTGCGCAGTTCACGGCAGCTATTGTCGCCGATTGTCGCCATGACCATCACTTTGGCCGCGGTTTATGCGCCGATTAGTTTTTTGTCTGGTTTGACCGGGGTATTGTTTCAGGAGTTTGCTTTTACGCTGGCGGTGGCGGTGTTGATCTCTGGATTAGTGGCAGTCACCTTATCGCCTATTATGAGCGCTTATGTGTGTCCACAAGGTGGCGAGGAGGGCGCCTTGACACTGCGCGTCAACGGTCTGTTTGAACGCGTCAAAGAATATTATCGCGAGTGCTTGAATGCGACCTTAGCGCACTCTGAAAAGGTCGCAGTAGTGAGTCTTTTTTGCCTATTGTTGATAGTGCCATTTTATATTTTCTCGAAACAAGAGTTGGCGCCGACGGAGGATACCGGCACGATCATGGTGATCACCTCCGGCCCACCCGAGGCATCCTTGGAGTATACCACTCGGCATATGCGCGACGTGGTGGATGCCATGGCGGAGTTGCCCGACGGTAGACACATATGGCAGGTCGTTATGCCGTCGGGTGGTTTTGCTGGGCAGACATTTCTCGATCATGATCAGCGCCAGCGCTCGGTGCACGATATGTTGCCCGATGCTTTTGTATCATTGTCATCTGTCGCGCCATTGAAAAGCTTACCGACCTTGCAAGCGTCGCTGCCGACAGCGGGAAACTTTGATGTCG
>CALGJN010000241.1:0-1048 GCA_937920185.1 uncultured Cellvibrionales bacterium
TCGTGGGAAAAACGCACCGCCGCGCCTGGTTTGGCGTAAGGCCAGGGCTTGTCTGTGTCTCGACTGGCCACATCGGTCGCGATCAGCGCACTCGGCAGTGGCCCATCCGGCGCTGCATTCGGTGCATCGACAGTTTTTGACACCTCGCCGCAGGCCATTGTCAGCAACATAAATAGTGGCGGCAACAAGCGCCTCGATCCGCCGCCTATTATTCTCCATTCCTTTATACACATTGCGTCTGGTTCCTTTTAGCGACTGATCTGCAGATCGAAACAGGTGTCCGCAGTCAACGGATTATCGTCGTCGTCGTAGGCATAAATCGCCATCACATAGTCGTCCACCGCGAGGATTTCGGTCGCCCGCTCCTCACCAGCGGCCGCGCTTCGCGCGTGCGCCACAACCACCCCGCGGCGATAGATGTAAAAGTCGATATCCGCGCTGGTGTCGGCGGTCTCGTCGGGGATTTGCGTGACCACAAAGTTGTGGGCGCCTGCGCTCAACACCTGAAAAGAAACGAACACCAGATTGCCGAGTTTGTTGCGCGATCCGGCCTCAATCACAGCACAAAGCCCCGAGAGCGACGCCCCGTTTACCGTCGCTCGACGATACACCGGCAGCACCGAGGCAATCCCACCGTCGTGGCTTTCGCCGGCGCCGTCACCACCGACGCCATCGATGCCTTGGGCGGTGAGCAACGCATCGACACCAGAGTTAGGCTGTTGGGTTTTAAACTCCTCGACAAACGAGAAAATGCTCGTCAACCAAGGGGTGTTACTGTAGGCGTCTGACACCAGCGTGCGGTAGATCGGACCCAGACCGAGGGTGCTCTGATCGACGCCGTCGCTGTCGGCATTGTACAGATCATAGAGGATCGACTGCACCGAACTCTCGTTAAACCAGCCGCGATTGAGCGCTTGGTTTCTTTCGATATCGACCGCAAAACCGGCGCTCTGCGCGCCGCCATAGCTATCGCGATAGTAACGATCGTCGGTGATCATGGCCGACAGCGCGTTGCCCCAGCCCTCGCCAAATGCGACCCGTAAATCGA
>CALGJN010000242.1:0-1209 GCA_937920185.1 uncultured Cellvibrionales bacterium
CGAGCACCAATAACTCGCCATCCTGAACCATCACGTTGGTCTTCATGGTGGTCTTAGTGGTAGTCTGTAAACCGACCGTGCCGCCATCTTTGACCTTGGACGATTCCTGCTCAATTTCGAGGCGCACCGCGTCGCCCTTGCTGATCTGCGGTTTGACCTTAAGAATCACCCCAACCTCTTCGCGGTTGATGGTGGTAAAGGGGTTAGAATTCGAGCTGCCGCTGTTGTTGTTGGTGTAACTGCCGGTCTGAAACGGCACTTCTTCGCCCACGCTCAGGGTCGCCTCTTCGTTGTCCAACGTCACCACCGACGGCGTCGACAATATCTTGGTGGCGCCGTCGCTCTTGAGCGCCTGCACCAGCAAGCCCATGCCCTTGCCGGTGACGCTGTCGAAATCGCCGACAATGCCGAGCACCTTGTTCGGAATAGACCCAGCGATCGTCGCGACAGAGGCCTCATCGCCGCCACCCAATGCGGCACCCAACAAGCCCGACAAGACGCTGTCAAAGTTGGTTAGATAAGCGCCGCGGTTCTTGCTCGAGTAGACCAACTGCGCGCTGAGCTCTTTTGCCTGATCCTCGGACAGCTCGGCGATCACCGCCTCGATAAGCACCTGCGGGCGCGGCAGGTCGAGCTTTGCAATGACTTTGTTGACCTCGCGAATCACCTCGCGCGGCGCCGCCAAAATTAGCGCATTGTTGAGCTCGTCGATCTCGATCTTGTAGGTGGTGGTGTTCTTGCCATCGCCCCCGGACTGGCCGGCGAGGCGTAAAAAGGTATCCGATTGCAGCATGCCGTCGATCACCGTTTTGATCTCCGCAGCACGCAAGTAATCGAGATAGATCACCTCGACGCTACCCTGCTTGGTGGACGGTACGTCGAGGCTTTGCAACATCACCTTAAAGGCGCTGCGGGCGATGCCCGGACCACTGACGATAATGCGGTTATTGAGTCCATCTTCAACCAGCGACAGCTCCTGCTTTTGCAACTGCTTTAACTGACCGGCAATGTGCACCGCTTCGGCGGCCGAAATATGGCTGAGATCGATGACCTCGACCGCCGAACTGTCGGGGTCGTCGAGCTTACCGATAAAGCGTTTCAGCTGTCGAATATTACTGGTGATGTCCGACACCACCAGATAGTTACTCGGCGCGTAGGCCATCAACCGCGCGCCATTACTCAACATCGGCTTGAGCACCGACACCAGCG
>CALGJN010000243.1:0-2982 GCA_937920185.1 uncultured Cellvibrionales bacterium
CATCGCATTGCCCACGTACTGCCCATGCAGCAGATGGCAAAATCTCATCAACTGATCGAGCAAGGCGGTTTTGGCGGCTGCGTGGTCACCACGTTTAACGGGTAATCGGTAAATTATACAATCATCATAAGGGCGATTAGCGCGCCGATACGTCCCATCTATTGATTATAAAGGGGCACAGATGACCCGTACATACGGGTTTTGATAAATTCAACGCGTTTTTAAAGGATAACTAAAAGACCATGACGTGGCAGATCAGGGTGGCGGCATTAACAGCGATAGTTCTGGCGGGGTGCACAGCCCTCGTTGACAATAACAGCCAGACAAAAATTCAGGCCAATGGTGAGACCCTGATCGGCAATACCGAGGATGGCATTGCGGTGTTTAGAGGGATACCGTTCGCGCAACCGCCCATCGATGACCTGCGATGGCGCGCGCCAAGACCGGCTATCCCTCGCAGCGGAGAACAGCAGGCAACGAAATTTGCAGCCGCCTGTATACAAGATGAATACCAAGTCGATTGGTACCGAGACTTAATCCGAGAATTCGCCGGCGACCCAAAAAAAGCACCTCAACCCCTCGCCATTAGCGAGGACTGCCTGTATTTAAATATTTGGACTCCCGCGTTAAACGCGACGGCCAACTTGCCGGTCATGGTCTATATCTACGGTGGCAATAATCTCGCTGGCTGGAGTTATGAGCCGAATTATAGGGGCCATGGTCTGGCAGCGCGTGATGTCGTGGTGATCTCTGTGGGCTACCGCCAAGGAGTATTTGGCACATTTAATCACCCCGAAATTGCCGCCCAAACAGGCGCTGACGGATCGGGAAATTTTAATTTATTGGATTTAGTCGCCGCATTGCGCTGGTTAAAAGAAAACATTCAGGTATTCGGTGGGGATCCAGACAATGTCACCCTGTTTGGTGAATCCGCGGGCGCTGCCAACATTGGTTACCTGAGCGTCTCCCCGCTCGCTCGCGGACTTTATCATAGAGCGATCAAACAAAGCGGCGGTTTTGAGATTAACCATGACTACATCAACAGCTACGACGAGGAGAAACAACTTGGTCTAGATTTTTCCGCCATATTCAATCAATCTTCGCTGGCTAAACTGCGCGCATTACCGGCGGAAACCGTTCACCGTAGCGCAATGACGCATTACAAAGACAATCCTGTACATGCCAACCGCAAAAGCTTTTTTGCCATCCTCGATGGTTACGTTTTACCCGACACCCCAGCCAACCTAATGGCCCGGGGGCAAATCAACCCCGGTGACTATTTACTCGGCAGCAACGGCAACGAAAGCCTCTGGTATACCAGCAAGGCGACATCAATCGGTGATGTAAATCACTATCTGCGAACTCGGTTTCCAAGAGCGAGCCACGATCAGTTGCGCGATCTTCTCTCTCAGAGTGTTGATCATCGCCACCAACTCGCGTTGCTATACGACAGCATCGACTACCATTGCCCGATATTAAAGCAAGCGACCGCTATCCATCGGCAAATGCCCGACAGTGTATATGTCTACCGTTTTACCAAGGCGCGGGATCATTTCTCGGGCGGGCAACTGGGAGCCTACCACGGCGCTGAATTACCCTATGTGTTTGGCACTCACGACGACTGGTTGCCCACCTTTCCATCGGATATTACACTCAGTGAGATGATGATGGAGTACTGGGTCAATTTTGCACGCAACGGAGATCCAAACGGGTACAATTTGCCAATTTGGCGGTCATTCAGTCACCAGTCAGCGCCTGTCGTGGAGCTCGGTGACCACGTTGGCATGATCGAACCTGCCGAAAAACCTATTTGTGAGCTGCTTGAAGCCGACAACCCGTAAAAGAGCTATAACGGTTTGGGTCAGCCAAGCCACCTCTGGTCTTGTTCCGGTGCAGTAATACGCTGCCTAGATAGTATCAATACGTTGCCTCCCCAATGAATTGTCGGCATGATATGGTCGGTAAGCGTGGGCGGGTGTGCCTTGCATAACTGCCACTCACACCCAGTCCACGCCCCCAACAATTCGATAACGGAGTTAACTATTTTGGCCTCAACATTTAACACTATGAACCGTTCGGTCATTATTACCTGCGCAGTGACAGGCTCCGGCGACGCAGCGGACAAAACACCCCATCTGCCGATCTCGCCCAAACAAATCGCTGACGCATCTATCGATGCCGCCAAGGCGGGCGCCGCGATAGCCCACATCCATGTGCGCGATCCAGCCACCGGCGCTCCCAGTCGCGATCCGGCGCTTTATCGAGAGGTCGTTGATCGAATTCGCAGCAGCGACACCGATGTGATCATAAATCTGACCACTGGCATGGGCGGCGACCTCTATCTCGGCCCCGACAGCGCACCATTGGATTTTTCCGAACACACCGACTGTGTCGGCCAAGTTGAACGCATGGCGCACGTCGAAGAACTGCTTCCAGAAATTTGCACGCTAGATTGCGGATCATTTAATTATCCAGCAGAAAATTATGTCTATATATCATCCACCAATATGCTCCGGCTCGGCACTCAGAGACTGCAAAAAATCGGCGTCAAACCAGAACTGGAAACCTTTGATCTCGGCCATATATGGTTCGCCAAACAGATGATTCAAGAGGGCCTGATCGATGCCCCGCCACTTTTTCAAATCTGTCTCGACGTTCGCTGGGGCGCGCAGGCCTTGGCCCGTAATTTCCAAACTATGGTCGATAATCTGCCGGATGACGCCAATTGGAGTGCATTTGCATTGGGTGCCATGGAAATGCCTATGGTCGCTCAGTCGGCATTACTTGGCGGGCATGCCAGAGTAGGCCTGGAAGATAATCTTTATTTAGAAAAAGGATTGCTGGCAACCAATGCCCAATTAGTCGATCGTGCCCGCACAATTCTAGAACTATTGGGCGCTCGTATTCAAAGCCCCGAACAAGCGCGCAAACAATTTAACCTCACCAAATTTCACTAACCGATGCACCCTGAGGGCGGTCATA
>CALGJN010000244.1:0-2376 GCA_937920185.1 uncultured Cellvibrionales bacterium
GCCTCGTTAGCTTTTGGGGCCTCGTTAGCTTTTGGGGCCTCGTTAGCTTTTGGGGCCTCGTTAGCTTTTGGGGACATTGTTGCGGTGGTGGGTAACTAACCCAGGGTTACCGCGAGAGCGTCGACATACTCTTTTCTAAGCCACTCAAGGTCAGCGGGAACATTTTGTCGTCGATCAAATCCCTGAGCATCAAAATCGACGGCGTGTACTGCCAGTGCTTTTCTTGTACCGGATTAATCCATACTAACTTATCGAAAGTGTTACTCATTCTGCGCATCCAAGCGCTGCCTGGTTCTTCATTGTGGTACTCGACACTGCCCCCGGGACTTGTGATCTCATAGGGTGCCATAGACGCATCACCGACAAAAATTACTTTGTAATCAGCCGAGTACTTGTTGAGTAAATCATAGGTCTTGATTTGTTGTTCCTTGCGGCGCCGGTTGTCCTTCCAGACGTAATCGTACAGACAATTGTGAAAATAAAAGTATTCGAGGTGCTTAAATTCAGTCTTGGCTGCGGAGAATAGCTCTTCACACAGCCTGACATAGGGATCCATTGAACCGCCAATATCAAAAAAGATTAAAACCTTGACCGCATTGCGACGTTCCGGAACCATCTTGATATCCAACAGACCGGCATTGCGCGCGGTACAGCGAATCGTATCATCCAAATCGAGATGATCCGCCGACCCCTGGCGAGCAAATTTACGCAGGCGTCTCAGCGCAACCTTAATGTTTCTCGTGCCGATCTCCACCGAATCGTCGAGATCTCTGTATTGGCGTTCGTCCCAGACTTTAACCGCGCTGCCCTTACCACCTGGACCGCCGATACGGATTCCCTCTGGGTTGTAGCCACCGTGACCGAATGGCGATGTACCGCCTGTGCCGACCCACTTATTGCCACCCTCGTGACGCTCTTTTTGCTCTTCAAGGCGTTTTTTAAATTCTTCTATTAGCTTTTCCAGCCCACCCAAGCTCTCTATCTGGGCCTTTTCTTCCTCGCTAAAATGCCTTTCAAATTCCTGCCGTAACCAGTCCTCTGGAATCAGCGCCTCGATGATATCGTCGATATTTTCAAGATTCTTGAAATAGGCACCGAACGCTCGGTCGAAACGATCGTAGTATTTCTCATCTTTAACCATACAAGTGCGAGCGAGTAAGTAAAAATCTTCCACCGATGCAAAGGCTAGATTGGCCTCTAACGCCGACAGCAAATCTAACAATTCCTTGATCGAAACCGGTAGATTTGCGCGTTTCAGCATATAAAAGAAATTGATTAACATGTTGGCGGCTACCGAGCCTCTCTACGAGTCATAAATGCCAATCGCTCGAGCAGATGAACGTCTTGCTCATTTTTTAACAATGCCCCATAGAGCGGCGGGATGGCCTTGGTCGGATCTCGATTTGTGAGAATATCCTCGGGAATATCATCGGACATGACCAGCTTTAACCAATCCACCAGTTCCGACGTCGAGGGTTTCTTCTTCAGACCGGGTATTTTTCTAACGTCAAAAAATATGTCAAGCGCAGTATCCACCAGTTGCTTTTTGATTTTTGGAAAGTGCACATCGACAATTCGCTGCATCGTCACGCGGTCGGGGAAACTAATAAAGTGAAAGAAACAGCGCCTCAAAAATGCGTCTGGCAGTTCTTTTTCGTTGTTGCTAGTGATGATAACGATTGGCCGCTGAATCGCCTTAATGGTCTCTCCTGTCTCGTAAACGTGAAACTCCATACGGTCGAGTTCGAGTAGTAAATCGTTGGGAAATTCAATATCGGCTTTATCGATTTCATCGATCAGCAGCACCACCTGCTCGTCCGCAGTAAACGCCTCCCAGAGCTTACCCTTGCTGATATAATTGCCGATATCTTGAACCTTTTCGTTGCCCAATTGAGAATCCCGAAGCCGCGACACCGCGTCGTATTCGTAGAGTCCCTGCTGCGCTTTGGTGGTCGACTTGATATGCCAAGATAGCAGGCGCTTGCCGAGTGACTTGGCAACCTCTTCCGCCAACAACGTCTTGCCGGTGCCGGGTTCGCCCTTGATTAGCAGGGGTCTTTGCAGCGTGACGGCAGCATTGACAGCCATTTGTAACTCTTCTGTAGCGACGTAGTTATCAGTACCAGTAAATTTCATTGCTTCTCGGCTTCCTCTGTGAGTTGCGCGTTATAATAAACCAACACCTGCCTGTCATTATAGCGGGCAATGTTGACTATAGTCCTGCGATATAACGCGCGGCCAACCCGTTGAGTGGAAATTGCCCGCGCGGCTTAAAAAGATTGTCTCCGTCCATTTTTCCAGATCGCAATCTGACCACTTTGCATACGGTGCCAGTGCTCATTTGAGGTCAACGGATCGGTGGCGATAATCGTCATT
>CALGJN010000245.1:0-4866 GCA_937920185.1 uncultured Cellvibrionales bacterium
ATCGCTGGGGCGGTGACATTGACCGCGAAAACCCGCTGCCACTCATCAAAGTCTTGTTGTAAAAAAGGGGTCGCGGGCGCAATACCTGCGTTATTAACCACTATATCTATGCTTCCAAACAGCTCCCGCGCCTGCTCTGGCAGGGCGGCCACAGCCGCAGCGTCGAGCATATCGCACTGGCTGACCGCTATGCGCTCAGGATCTTGTAACTGTAGGTCGTTCAAGTCATCGATCGAGCGCGCCACAGCAAGCACTTTAACGCCCTGTCCAGCGAGGGCCAAGGCCATCTGATAGCCGAGGCCGCGGCTTGCGCCGGTGACGATTGCGACCTTGCCGGCAAGTTGAAAATCCATCAAGCTTTCTCCAAAACCAATTGCTTGGCGATGCCAAGGCGCAACACCTCGGACGATCCTTCGTAAATTCGCATCGGTCGTGCCTGACGATAAAGTCGCTCGATCTTCGATTGATGCTCTAGGCCATAACGCCCCATCATCTGAACGCAGCGATCGACAACGCGCGAGGCCATCTCACTGGCGGCCAGCTTTGCCATCGACGAATGGTGCAAGGTCGACGACGGATCGGCACAGGCCATCGAAGCGGCGCGATAGGTGATCAACCGCGCCATCTCTATCTCGGTCCAACTATCGGCTAACATTTGTGCAACCGGGCCTAGCCGTGCCAGCGGGCGCCCAAACTGAACCCGCGTGCTGGTGTGGCGAACGGCTTCGTCGAGCGCAGCTTGCGCTAGACCAACTGCGGCCCCTGCAACTGACACTCGGAACACGCCGAGCGTAGCGAGTGCGTTTTGCAAGCCGTCACCAGCGGCTCCCAAGCGAGCGCTATGGGGCAGTTGTACATTGTCGAAATAAACGTCGCCAAGCACGTGAGGCGCGATCAGTTCGGTGGTTTGCTTGGTCGACACACCATCGCTGTCGGCGGGTACTAACACCGTGGAGAAACCACTGTCCTCTTTAGCGAAAACAATATAATAGGCGGCGGCACCGGCGTTCGAAATATATGCCTTGGAACCATTTAAAACCAAACCGCCTGCGGTTTCTTTGACCTCGGTGGAGACCGATTTTAAATCTGACCCAGAATTGTCTTCAGTCAACGCCAGCGCACCCAAGGCTTCAGTCGCAGCCACTTTGGGTAGCCACTGTTCACGCTGTTGCTGGGAGCCGGCGACGGTAATGGCGTAACTGCCGATGCCCTGCAGGGCAAACAGTGAATCGAGATGGGACGAGGTCGCCATCATCGCTTCACGCACGACACAAATGGCCAAAGGATCGATGGTTTCATAGGTGCCACCATATTCAGCAGCAACCATTAGCCGACTCAGACCACTGGCCTTGAGAGCTTCGAGGACCCCTTGGTGTACCACATTGGAGGCGTCGGCTTCGACCGCCATTGGCTCGATTTCTCGCGCTAACTCGAGCGCCCGCGCTTGGATAGTTAAATATTTTTCATCTAAATTGAAGTTCATAATTTGCTCGCAGTATTAAACGTCCTGTGCCCACACAGATAGATCGTTGCATGACGATGATAGCTAGCCCCTGGTCACGGAGGCCACCCCCAGTTAATCCTCGGGCTTGATTGCGCGACCGTCGAACTGTGCTTTACGCTTTTGCATAAAAGCGCTAGCTCCCTCGATCATGTCGTTGGATCCAATGGCCTGCACCAACATGCCCAAACCGCTCAAGTAGGCGTCACGGGATTGATTCCACCATTGATTGGAGCTGATTTTGGCAATCTCCAGATAACGAGGACTCATCACCAGCAATTCATCTGCCCAGCGGGTCACTTCGGCTTCAAGTTGATCGTTGTCGACCACCGCATTGATCCAGCCCATACCCAGTGCATCTCGAGCTTTGTAACGGCGGCACATAAAAGCGACCTCTTTAGCGCGCTTTTCGCCAATCGTCAGGCTTAAAAAATTGGTCCCGCCAAGTACCGGCGCACTGCCGATGCGCACACCAGTCTGCCCGAAAGTCGCGCTCTCAACGGCAATAGCCAAATCGCATGCAACCACCAATTCATTGCCGCCACCAGCTGCTGCGCCATTAACCGCGGCAATCACCGGTCGAGGACTCGTTCTAATCGCCTCATAAACATCCAACGACCCATAAAACATACTGCGCAGAGCGTTGGCATCCGGGTCTTGTAAATTAGCCAGATAGCCCCCCGCACAAAATGCGCGACCGGTGCCGGTAATCACAATAACACCGCTGTCGGCTGCACCACGCACCGCGGCAATCAACTCGCGCGCCATTTCCGCATCGTAAGAATTCATGCGTTCAGGACGGTTCAAGCGAATCCACGTGACCTCGCCCTTGGTCTCTACAACTACATCCGCCATCTCATATTTCCTTCATCTATTTATCACATTCTGAGTTACCGGCAGGGTTTTGAGTCCTCCCTGCCAGAGTACTAATGGTTCGGATTGTGCTGAACTTTTGAATTAAATTCAAGCATTCCTGCCAAAGAATATTGTCCCGCGACGCCGGCCACCAAAGCGACAGTCTCCAAAGATGTCGCTAAAGCCGACCGATGCAAGCATTATTGGGCAAATAAAATAAATACTTTAAGCCACTGTTAATACGCAATCCTCGGCGCGCATGTCAGCGAGTCGAAAAGTCATTTTTTTTAGCTCAGGGACTTGACAACTAAGCCCAACCCTTTTAGATTTGAATTAAGTTCAATTTTAAAAAAATTGTCGGCGTTTTAATTCGCAAATACAAATACTATTTGCCTCCATTCAGACATCCCCCTAGGGTTGTCATACTTTTAACAGAGCATAGCGGAGCAACAGCATGTCAGAAGAAACCCCCAAGAAACCCAATTTCGATCCCATCAAGCTTGAGCAAGTGAATGTCAACAAAGATTATCCGATGGAGCCAGAGGAATTTGACATCCTCTACAAGCACAATTGCTACTGCCATATGGCCCATGTATCGCAGTATGGTTACCCAATTGTCACGCCGATGTTTTACGTGGTTTTAGAAGATGGCCACGTTTATATCAGTAGCGTACAAAAGTACCGAAAGAAAATTGATCACCTGATCGCCAATCCCAAAATCTCAGTCAGCATCAGCAACGACGGATCAAACGCCAAGCGCCAAAAGTCGATTCAAATTATTGGTAAGGCTGAAGTATCTTTTGAACAAGAGTTAATGACCAAAGTTCACTGGGCAATTATCGACAAATATTGGTTCGACCTAAAGGGCAACGACGAGTTGCGCGCGGCAGCATTTAAGGGTGTACACACACCCAATCGCGCCATCATCAAAGTCATCCCAAACAAAAACTCTCCCACGTCTTGGGACTTTGGCAAGATGGTTCAAATGTATGAAAAAGGCGTCTGGTTCAACGAGTCTTACGAGATGTCAAAACCATACGACGTTCGATAGTAACGTTTAACAAATCAAATCTGGCAGGCTTTGGCCTGCCTTTTTTTTCACGAGGAGGTAATTATGGGACAGTGGGACGACAAATTCATCAAGGCCGAAAAAAAACTCAGCTCTTGGAACATGCAGGAATATGCCAAACAAGACAGAGTTTTATCGAGCATCATCGAAGACAAGGCCAGGCAGCATCCCAACCATGTTGTCTTTCAGTTCAGAGACGTACCTATTACCTTTGAGCAACTCAACCACAACATCAACAAGGCCGCCAATGGTTTCGCGGCAATGGGTGTCAAGCACGGCGACAAAGTCGCGCTCATGCTGCCCAATTGCGAAGAATTTTTATACGCTTGGTTTGGGCTGAATAAAATTGGCGCCGTTGAAGTGCCGATTAATGTCGCCCTAAAAGGCACCGGTTTGGTTCATCAAATTGTGCAATCTGACAGCGTTGTACTGGTTGCAGACACCGTGTTCCTAGATCGACTAGGACCCGTTTCAGATGATCTATCGAGCGTTAACCACACAGTTTTTTACAACACCACCGACGAGCAAAGCCTGCCGACGTGGAAAGGCATAGAGAGCAGCTTCTTTGCAGAATTAATGGATCACTCGTCAGACTCGCCCAACGTCATTGTAAACTCCAGCGACATGGCATCCATCCTTTTCACCTCCGGAACCACGGGTGTCTCCAAAGGCGTCATGATCAGCCATTACTACTGGTATGACATCTGGTCTCAGTCGGTCAAGTACTCACAGTACACCGAGGACGATGTCCTCTATACTGGCCTGCCCTTTTTCCACGGCAATGCTCAGGGGATTACCATTGGGCCGGCGATACTAGCCGACGCTAAAGCGGTCATTGTGGAGCGTTTTTCTGCCAGTAGCTTGTGGGAGGACTGCCGACGATGGGAGTGCACCGAGGCCAACTACATCGGCGGCATTATTCCGATTCTGATGAAGGCCGCAGAGCGTGCCGACGACGGCGACAACCCCCTTCGACTAATGGTCGGTGCGGCTGCACCAGTCAACATTTGGCACGATTTTGAAAAGCGCTTTAACACCAAATTGCTGGAAGTCTATGGCATGACTGAATGTTACTGCTGTCTGGCCAACCCAATCGACAACGTCCGTCCAGGCTCTTGCGGCAAGGCCATAACTGGCTGGGATGTACAGATTATCGACGAGAACAACAACCAAGCGGCTCCGATGGAATTGGGTGAATTTGTTGCCCGCCCACAAACTATGGGCGTCGGTACCAATGGCTATTACAAAATGCCCGAAAAGAGTCTCGAGCTGTTCGAAAATATGTGGATCAATACCGGCGACCTAGGGCGCATGGATGAAGACGGTTATTTCTACTTTGTCGACCGCAAAAAGCAGGCCCTGCGCCGCCGCGGAGAGAACATATCCTCGTTCGAGGTTGAGGCGGTTATCAGTTCGCACCCATCGGTGCTTGAATCCTGCG
>CALGJN010000246.1:0-22117 GCA_937920185.1 uncultured Cellvibrionales bacterium
CGCTGTCAGATCAGATTCGCAACGAGGGCAGCATGGCGACCATGGCAGTCGGCAACATCTATGAAATCGACCACGTCAATAGTATTATTGCCGCGGGCCGAGCCGACCTAGTATGTCTCGGACGACCCCATTTGGCAGATCCTTCTTGGACCCTTCGCGCAGCTGCCACAACCGGACACAAGGGCGAGGGCGTGCACGAGCAAACGCAATATTTTATGGGCCACCGCCAGTTGGAAGTTTTGATGCAACGCGCGGCGGCAGCCGCCATACCGAACAAGAGCTAAGCCATGATCATTCACCAAGAGAGTATTTCGTGCACCACAAAATAGCCCACGCGGTAGTCACCGGTGCCGGCGGTGGTATCGGCAGCGCCATCGCCATCGCGCTGCTCGCCAGTGGTATCAAGGTGTCGCTCATGGGGCGTAAACTGGCGCCACTTGAGGCCACCATCGCTCTCAGCAACGGCGCCGATAATGCCCTGCCGATCAGCTGTGACGTGGCCGCCAGCGACAGCGTAACGATGGCCTTTGACAAGGCCGTCAGCGCGCAGGGCGCGGTCGATTTACTGGTCAACAGCGCCGGTGCAGCCACCACGCAACCCTTCCACAAATTGACCACAGACGCCTGGCACCAGAGCCTCGGAGTTAATTTACACGGCGTATTTCACTGCACCTCAGAAGTTATCGACGGTATGCGCGCGCGCCAATTTGGCCGAATTATCAACATTGCCAGCACCTCGGCATTAAAGGGCTATGCCTATGTCAGCCCCTACTGCGCATCCAAACACGCAGTGCTCGGCCTAACCCGCTCGCTGGCGCTTGAAAGCGCCAAACTGGGAATCACCGTGAACGCCGTCTGCCCCGGATATACCGATACTCAACTGATTCGCGACGGTGTCGATGTGATCGTTAAAAAAACGGGTCGCTCGCCCACTGAAGCGCTCGCCGAGTTCACTAGTAGCAATCCACAAAAACGCTTGGTCACACCCGACGAAGTCACCTCGGCAGTGCTCTGGCTGTGCTCCCAGCACAGCGGAGCTATAACCGGTCAGGCGATTTCGGTGAGTGGCGGCGAAGTCATGTAACCACTGAGACAGGAATCCCGAGTATGCAAACCAACCAACTGGCGACCTATGCGGCGGACAATTTTTTATGGCGAGTTGAGGGTAGCGTCGGAATTATCGGTCTCAACCGGCCCGAGCGCAAAAATCCATTGACCTTTGAGTCCTATGCCGAGCTGAGAGACTTATTTCGCGATCTAACCTACGCTACCGATATCGACGCGGTGGTAATCCACGGTATGGGTGGCAATTTTTGCTCCGGTGGTGACGTCCACGAAATAATCGGCCCGCTGACAGCCATGTCGATGACTGAGCTACTCGCCTTTACCCGCATGACCGGCGATCTGGTGAAGGCAATGCGCGCCTGTCGGCAACCCGTCCTCTGCGCAGTCGAGGGAGTTTGCGCCGGTGCCGGAGCTATTTTAGCCATGAGCAGTGATCTGCGCTACGCATCGCCCACCGCCAAAGTATCCTTCCTGTTCAATCGCGTTGGCTTAGCCGGGTGCGACATGGGTGCCTGCGCGTTACTGCCGCGAATTATCGGCCAGGGCCGCGCCAGCGAACTGCTCTACTTCGGCCGCTCACTCGACGCAGAGCAAGGGGAGCGATGGGGATTTTTTAACAATATCGACGATGACCCACAGGCGCTGGCGCTGCAAATGGCGGCACGGATTGCCTCCGGCCCGACGTTTGCCAACGGCATCACCAAGATGCAGTTGCATCAGGAGTGGAATATGTCAATCGATCAAGCCATCGAATCAGAGGCGCAGGCGCAGGCGATTTGCATGCAAACCGAAGACTTTAAAAGGGCCTATGAGGCCTTCACAACTCGCCAAAAAGCTATTTTTCAAGGCGATTAAAACATCCTTATAAGCACTTCAGCGGCGGCTGATCGGCTAGTTAATAACGCTAACAACTGGGAGTAACAGCATGAGCGACGGGTCTTTTCTCGACTGGCCATTTTTAGACGATCGGCACAGAGCACTGGCAGCGGAAATCGACGCCTGGTCGACGGCGGCTATCGACCGCTTAACCGTCAATGAAGAGCACGATCTGGATGCCACCTGCCGCGACCTGGTCAAGGGTCTCGGCGACGCGGGCTTCCTGCATCACGCCGTATCCCTCGGTGATGCAGAGGCTGACAAGCTCGATGTGCGAAGTCTCTGCCTGCTGCGCGAAACGCTCGGCCGGCACCATGCGCTGGCCGACTTTGCCTTTGCCATGCAGGGGTTGGGCAGCGGCCCAATCTCGCTGTTCGGCTCGGCGCAACAAAAATCCCAATACCTCCCCGCGGTCACCACTGGCGACGCTCTTGCGGCGTTTGCGCTGTCGGAACCGGAGGCCGGTAGCGATGTCAGGGCAATGACCACCAAAGCCGAAGAACAGGCCGATAGCTTTATTATCAACGGCGAAAAAACTTGGATTTCAAATGCCGGCCTAGCCGATTTTTATACCGTTTTTGCGCGTACCGGTGAGGGTGGCGGCACCAAGGACATCTGCTGCTTTATCGTCGAAGCTAACAACCCCGGCCTTCGAGTTTCAAAGCGCATCGAACTAATCGCACCCCATCCGATCGGCACGCTAGAATTTGAAAACTGCGTGGTACCGCGTGAAAATATGGTTGGTAACGTTGGCGCGGGTTTAGCCATCGCCATGGCTACGCTGGATGTATTTCGCACCACGGTGGCCGCTGCGGCGCTGGGAATGGCGCGGCGGGCGCTCGACGAAACCCTCGCCCATGTTCGCCAGCGCAAAGTGTTTGGCGGTGTGCTCAGCGATCTACAGTTAGTTCAGGGGAAATTATCCGATATGGCGGTTGCCATAGACACCAGCGCACTATTGGTATATCGCTCGGCCTGGACCAAGGATTGTCTGGCACAACGTGTCACGCGCGAAGCGGCAATGGCGAAACTACACGCTACCGAGTCGGCGCAGCAGGTGATCGATGCAGCGGTGCAACTTCACGGTGGTATGGGAGTGACCAAGGGTCACATCGTTGAATCGCTGTATCGAGACGTGCGCGCACTGCGAATCTATGAGGGCGCATCGGAAGTCCAACAGACGATTATCGCTCGCCAAACCCTAGCAGGGCAGATCACACCTTAACCACAGCCGCAGCCAAAGCCACTCGAAGCGTCCCCGCGCTTGACTTGATGACGCTTCGAACCTATAGTTTTTGGGCGTTAACACCTGCCATCGGAGGGCCTGTGGCGAGTAATTGGCAGTCGTTTAAAACTGGACAAATCTACACTACGGAGCGTCACTGTGTGGCACGCGCAGACATACTCGCGTTCGCCGAAGAGTTTGATCCACAGCCCTACCACCTCGACGAAAGCGCTGCACAAGCATCCATTTTTGGCGGTCTATGCGCCAGTGGCTGGCAAATTTGTGCGCTCACAACGCGCCTTTTAATCGCGCGGATAAAGCGCGAGGGCATCCCCGCTGCCCGCTGGCTCAAGCTGGCGAATTTACACTGGAACCAACCGGTATTTGTCGACGATACCCTGCATTTACGATTTATCATCGCTCCGCCGGCCGACGTTAGCCCGCCGTGTTTAATCGCCGCCTGTGATTTCACCGGATACAACCAAGATGGCATCAAGATCATGCGCGGTAGCGGTCAACTGATCATCGATACCCACGCCTCGACGCATCTCGGTGATGCAGATGACTGAGGTTCAATACGTTCGCAGTCGATGGTTCGAGGATATTCCAGTCGGCGAATTTCACGTCTTTGGGACCCACACCTTTAGCGAGCGCGACATACTCGATTTTTCCAGTCGTTACGGCAGCGACCATAGCCAATCCGCAGACATACCCCGAACGGCGCGCATACACCGCAACATTATTGCCTCTGAATGGCACGTGGTGGCAATTTGGATGCGTCTGATGGTCGCCTATATGAATCGGCTGACCACCCACATCAACGACGGCAGACGCAACGGTGCCGGCGTCTGCATCGCAAATTTAGACTGGTTAGAACCGGTTCGCCCTGGACACACGCTGACCTACACCTACGAAATAACCGCAAAAAAAGCCAAACTTATACGCAACAAGTGGAGCATTATCCGCAGCCACAATGAAGCGATAAATCAGTATGGCGAATGCGTTTTGACCTTCGATGTGGATATTTTGGCAGAGCGTAATCCCGCGGGATTGTCGCCCCCCTAGTCGTCATCACCCATACCCGCACCGGGAATGACGGCGGTCACTTCGATCTCTACTTGCGCTCGGTCCTCGATCAGAGCAACCACCTGTAAAACGCTCATAGCCGGAAAGTGGCGACCCATGACCTCTCGATAAACTCGGCCAATTGGGCGTAAATTTTCCGCATAGGCGCGCTTTGACGTCAGATACCAGGTCATGCGCGCCATGTGCTCAGGCTCGCCGCCCGCGGCGCTCAACACCGCTTTAACGTTGATTAAAGCCTGTTTTACCTGAGCGACAAAATCATCCGTTTCAAACTCGGCACTGGCGTTCCAACCGATCTGACCGCCAATGTAGAGAGTTTTGCCCGAGTCGCAGAGGATGCCATTGGCGTATCCTTTGGGCTCGGCCCATCCCTCAGGTAAAATTTGTCCATGCATGGCGTACATCCTTTGAAAACTATCGAGTAAACGGTGGATTATATTTTAAACTTAAAATATAATCTTGCCAAGCACTATTCCCAATATACGAACCAGAGGATACACCTATGAGCCGTTCGTCACTGACCGACCTAGTACAAGATTTAGCTAGTGGTGCAATTAAAATTATTGACCTCACAGCCACCCTGGAACCGAGCACGCCGACGCTGAAACTGCCCACCGAGTTCGGTTGGGGCGTCTCTTGGCCGTTTAGCATAGAAGAAATTTCTCGCTACGATGAACGCGGCCCTGCCTGGTACTGGAATAATTTTAAATGCGGGGAACACACCGGCACCCATTTTGACGCACCCATTCACTGGGTCACGGGCAAGGACCACAACGACCATGCCACCGACAGCCTGCCGGTAGAATCTTTTGTCGCCCCGGCCTGCGTTATAGACGCCTCTAAAGAGAGCGCTGAAAACCCAGACTTTTTAATGTCGATCGAGTTCATTAAGACCTGGGAGGCCCAACATGGTCAGATCGAAGAGGGCTCCTGGGTGCTCTATCGATCCGACTGGTCAAAGCAGATCAAATCGGATAAATATCTCAACGAGTCCGATGACGGCAGCCACACGCCGGGTTGGGAACCCGATGCGGTGACTTTTTTGGCCGATGAGCGCAATGTGGTCGGGGTTGGCGTTGAAACCGTAGGAACGGATGCAGGACAAGCCGCGGCGCAAGAGCCGATGTTTCCCTGCCACAATATTATGCATGGCGCCAACAAATGCGGTCTGGCAGGGCTGAAAAATTTAGATTTACTGCCCCCAAAAGGAGCGCTGTTAATAGCGCCACCGCTAAAAATTAAAGGCGGATCCGGTAGTCCAACGCGGGTGTTGGCGTTGATGATGTCGGCCGGTTAATCGGCTTTATTCATAGCTATCACACCCATTCGCTGCGCTGTATGTGCGGCGCTGATTGAGCTGACAACTTATGGCTGAACGTTCCTTTACAACCGAGGTATTGAAACTTCGCGCCGGCGATGGCGAAAGTTTTAAGGGCGAGGGTATCCTCGCGATTACCAAGGGTCTACTGCAATCTGGCGTGGCCTACGTCGGTGGCTATCAGGGCTCGCCCATATCGCATCTGATGGATGTCCTCAACGATGCTCAGGATATTCTTGGCGAGCTTGGCGTGCACTTTGAAGCCAACGGCAGCGAAGCGACCGCCGCCGCAATGCTCAGTGCGTCGATCAATTATCCTCTGCGCGGCGCGGTGACCTGGAAATCGACGGTCGGTACCAACGTCGCATCGGATGCGCTATCGAATATTGCCTCCTCTGGCGTCACCGGCGGCGCGCTGATTATCGTTGGCGAAGACTACGGTGAGGGCTCGAGCATTATGCAAGAGCGCACCTATGCCTTTGCCATGAAGGCTCAGATGTGGTTGATCGATCCACGCCCCAATCTGACCAGTATTGTCGACATGATCGAAAGCGCCTTTCAACTGTCTGAGGCCAGCAACACACCGGTTTTTTATATGATGCGGGTGCGCGGCTGTCACGTTACCGGCGAGTTCACCGCGAAAAATAATCGCCCACCGGAATTCAGTACAAAAAACCATGTGGTGCCAAACCGCGAAGCGGAAAAAATCATCCTTCCACCGCACGTCTATCAGCAAGAACAAGACAAGATCAGCAAGCGCTGGCCGGCGGCCATCGACTTTATTGTCGATAATAAACTCAATGAGTTTTTCCCGGGCAAACATAAGCACCTGGGTATTATTACCTGCGGGGGAACCTACAACACCCTTATCCGAGCGCTGCAACGGCAGAGACTGTCTGACAATTTTGGCAACGCGGACATTCCTATCTACGTGATGAATGTCGCCTACCCAGTGGTACCCGAGGAAGTCGTCGATTTTTGCGTTGGCAAAAGCCACGTGCTCCTACTCGAAGAGGGACAACCCGAGTACATCGAACCGGCGATCCACACGCTTCTTAGAAAGCGCGATATCCAAACCAAAATCTATGGCAAAGATCTGTTCACGCAAACCGGTGAATACACCGCGCAAATTACGCTACTGGGAATAACACGCTTTTTAGAGATCCCCGGACTGGCGCCCATCAGCAAGCGTTTTTCAGTCGAAGAAGTGAAAAATTTTAATTCACCACTCAGCGATGACGAGCATCAAAAGCTGCTCGCGGTTGTGCCACCTAGGCCCTCGGGGCTGTGCACAGGTTGTCCAGAACGACCACTTTTTAGCGCCATCAAACAAGTTCAGAAAGACCTCGGCCCATTTCACATCAGCTCTGACATCGGCTGTCATTCATTCGCCACGCTGGCGCCATTTAATCTCGGCAATACCATCATGGGCTACGGCCTGTCGTTGGCAAGTTCGTCGAGCATTCGCTCGGCGCTGCCGCACAAAGCAATCAGCATCATGGGCGACGGCGGCTTCTGGCACAACGGCCTGTCCTCCGGCGTTGTCAGCGCGGTATTCAACAAGCATGACGGCGTGCTCATCATCGTCAACAACGGTTATTCCGCGGCCACCGGAGGTCAAGACATCCCCTCCATGGTCGAGCCCAATAACATTATCGCCACCACCATCGACGCCCCTCACTCCGAGCGCGATGATTCGGTGTCAATCGAACTCGCCTGCCGCGGCGCAGGCGTCGAATGGGTGCGCACGATCAGCACCTACAGCATTGAATTAATGAAACAAACCCTGAACGAGGCCCTGGAATCACCCAAACCCGGACTCAAGGTGATCATTGCCGAGGGCGAGTGCATGCTGAACCGCCAGCGGCGGATTAAACCACTGATGAAAAAATCCATTGTCGACGGCGCGCGTACGCTGCGCGCACGTTTCTACATCGACAGCCAAACCTGCACCGGCGATCATGCCTGTATTCGGCTCTCTGGCTGCCCATCGCTAACCATCAAGCCAAGTAGTGACAGCCTGCGCGAAGACCCAGTCTCCTATGTCGACAACAGTTGCGTCGGCTGCGGTGTGTGCGGTGATAACGTGCACAGCGCGGTGCTCTGCCCATCATTTTCCAAGATCGACTTGATACACAACCCCAATTGGCTGGACAAGCTGTCGTCATCGCTGCGTAAAAACGTCATCAAACTATTTCAACGCTACGATGAGTCGAAGAGACCTGGCCAACTATTGTGACCGAGAGCCCCGCTAAAACCATCAATATCATTCTCGCCGCCCTCGGTGGTGAAGGTGGTGGCGTGTTCACCAATTGGCTGATCGAAGTCGCCGAGAGCAATGGCTGGCTCTGCCAGTCGACCTCGCTCGCGGGTGTCGCGCAGCGCACCGGGGCGACCATTTACTACATTGAACTGTTTCGTAACGACCATCAACAGTCGTGTCCACCGGTGATGTCGTTGTTTCCGGCACAGGGCGATATCGATATCGCGATTAGTTCCGAAATTGCCGAGGCCGGCCGGATGTTGCAACGTGGTTTTATCACACCGGACAAAACCACCTTGGTCACATCCACCCACCGGGTCTACGGTATCACCGAAAAATCGGATATTGGCGATGGCACTATGGACGCGTCGACAGTCCTCGAACTAGCCGCCAAATACAGCCGCCATTTGGTCAGCTTTGATATGTCTGAACTGGCGAAAAAACACAATTCAGTTATAAGCTCGGCGTTGTTTGGCGCCCTCGCCGGCTCCAATGCGCTGCCCTTTTCGGCACAGAGCTTTAAAGATGTCATCGTCAGTACCGGCAAGGCAGTAAAGACTAACCTGGCCGCCTTCGACGACAGTTACCAATCCGCCCAACGCGCCGTCAATGGCTCTTCGGTAGAGACCTACGAGCCAGATCGGTCGTCGACAAACGCGATAAAAGTCGACACCGAAGCGCCCTTTAGGCTGCCCCTTGCCACCTCCATCGGTGGCTCAGAGTTACTCGACCGAGTGGGCCACGACTTCCCCATCGAGACTCACGAATTAATTTACCACGGTCTTCAACGCTTGATCGAATATCAAGATTTTGACTACGCTAACCACTATCTCGACAAACTGGACGAGATATTAAAGATCGATCAAGGGCAGCAAAGTTTTGACCTGACCAACGCCACAGCGCGCTACCTTGCGCTGTGGATGTGCTTTGAGGACATCCCTAGGGTCGCGCAGTTAAAAATTCGCGCCAGTCGAATTGGCGAGATACGCCAAGAAGTCAAAGCTGACGCCGAACAAATTATTCATGTCACTGAATTTTTTCGCCCGCGCCCGGAGGAAATATGCGCGATGCTCCCCAAAAGTATGGGAAGGGCATTGTTGTCTAGCCGCCTTGGGCGAAGATTTCTCGAGCTTTTCGCCGGCGGTAAAAAACTGCGTACCGACACGCTCGCGGTCTATTTTGCGCTTCGCGTATTGGCCTCGTTCAGGGCCATCAGGCGTCGCAGTCTCGGTTATGACGAAGAACTTAGAATGATTGCCAGTTGGCTTGATGCGATCAAACTCGCCGCCGCACGCGACCCTCAACTGTCTCTGGAGCTAGCCCTCTGTGGCCGGTTGGTCAAAGGTTATGGCACAACCCGGCAGCGCACCACCGAGCAGGTTGTGTCGATAGCGGAATACTGTCGATCTTTCGCCAATGCCAGCGCAAAAGAAATAAATAATCTGCGCTTATCTGCTATAACAGATGACGCCAACGAGGCTTTTAACCAAACCCTCATTCAATACCGTAATCAAAGCTAGCCATTGCCGAAATTTAGGAGCAAATAATGACTGCATCATCTTGGCCCAGTATGAATTGGGAAGACCCCTTTCTTCTCGCACAACAACTTAGCGACGAAGAACGTTTAATCAGCGATACCGCAAGCCAGTACGCCCAGGACAAACTTGCTCCGAGGGTTCGCGAGGCCTACCAAAACGAACAGACCGACATCATAATCTTTCGCGAGATGGGTGAACTCGGCCTGCTTGGATCGATGATCGAAGGGTATGGATGCGCCGGCGTCAGCTATGTCAGCTATGGCCTTGCCGCCCGCGCGGTGGAAATGGTCGATTCCGGCTATCGATCGATGATGTCGGTGCAGTCGAGTTTGGTGATGTACCCGATCGCCAGCTTCGGTTCGGAGCAGCAAAAAGAAAAATATCTACCCAAATTGGCGACCGGCGAACTCATCGGCTGCTTTGGCCTGACCGAACCAGATCACGGCTCTGACCCCAGCGGCATGATCACTAACGCCCGCCGAGTCGATGGCGGCTACGTTTTAAACGGTGCCAAAATGTGGATTTCAAATTCGCCGTTCGCCGACGTTATGGTGGTTTGGGCGAAGGTGCCAGACGACAACAACAGCATCAGAGGGTTTATTTTGGAGCGCGGCATGAGCGGCTTGTCGACCCCAAAAATCACCGGCAAACTGAGTCTGCGAGCATCGACAACAGGACAAATTGTCATGCAAGATGTGCACGTCAGCGAAGACGCCATGCTGCCCAATGTACAGGGGCTTAAAGGCCCAATGAGCTGCCTGAGTAGCGCCCGTTTCGGTATTGCTTGGGGCGCTCTAGGTGCCGCTGAGGCCTGCTGGCGGGCGGCGCGGAACTACACTTTGGAGCGCAGTCAATTTAAGCGCCCACTGGCGGCCAATCAGTTGATACAGAAAAAACTGGCCGACGCCCAGACGGAAATTTTTATCGGCCTTCAGGCGTGCTTGCAGGCGGGTCGCCTCAAAGAAAGCGGCCAGTTATCGCCCGAGACGGTATCGTTGATCAAGCGCAATTCTTGCGGCAAGGCGCTGACCATCGCTCGCGATGCTCGAGATATGCTGGGTGGCAATGGAATTTCCGATGAATACCCGGTGATGCGCCACATGCTCAACCTTGAAACCGTCAATACCTACGAGGGCACGCACGACATACATGCCCTGATACTGGGCCGCGCGATCACCGGTATCGCGGCGTTTTAGACGCGGCTAACGGCGCGCTGATTAGTGCACCCCGCGCGCACTAATCAGCGAAACCCTCGCCCGCCTGCGCCATCTGCACTAGCTTGGCTGCAGGCTGTTGGTAGTCAAATATCGGCGACGGATAGTAGCGCTTAAGGCCATCGACAACCGCTTGCAACCCGCATCGGTCAGCATAGTACATCGGCCCGCCGCGCCAGCGGGGAAAGCCGTAGCCGTTAATCCAAATGACATCGATATCACTGGCTCGTCGGGCAATCCCCTGGTCTAAAATTCGCGCGCCTTCATTGATCAGCGTGTAGATCAGTCGCTGCTGAATCTCCTCGGGGTCGAGGCGGCGCTGCGCGATCCCCAAACGATCGGCCTCGCGACCAATCAGACCCATCACTACGCCATCGTTTTCACGTTGCCTCTGGCGGTAGCGATAGAATCCGGCGGCGGTTTTTTGTCCCAGCCGGCCCTGCTCTACGAGTAAATTTGCCGGTCGAAAATAGCGCTCGTCACGGGGCGCATCGGGCTGCATCTGCCGCGCGCGATAACCGCTGTCGAGACCCGACAGATCGGCTACCGCCAACGGGCCCATGGCCATCCCCCAATCGGTCATAGCGGTATCAATCTGCTCGGGTTCGGCACCCTCCAAAAGCAAAAGATTCGACTCACTGGTGTAGTTACTGAACATACGATTGCCGACAAAACCGAAGTACACGCCAACCACGCAGGCAATTTTATCGATCCTTTTGGCGACGCTCAAGGCAGTCGATAAGGTCTCTTTCGAGGTCTGTGTGGCGGCCACTACCTCGAGTAATTTCATGCGGTTTGCCGGACTGAAAAAGTGCATGCCAAAAACCTTTTCCCGCCTTTGCGTCACCGCCGCAATAGCGTCGATATCCAGATAGGAGGTAGTGGTTGCCAGAATCGTCTTTACATCGCACAGTCTGTCCAATTTAGCGAAGATCGACTGTTTCACCGAAAGATCATCAAAGGCCGCTTCAACCACTAAATCGACATTTTTCAAATCCTCGTAATCGGACGATCCGCGGACATTAAACCAGCACGCAGCGCTCTGCGCAGAATCCATCTGACCCGCTGCCACCGCACGCTGCAAGGTGCTGGTCAGCGATTGCAAGCCCTTCTGCAAATTGTCCTGTGAAGTATCCACCAGCACCACGCCGATGTCGGCGTTGGCGAAAACCATGGCGATAGCCACACCCATGGTGCCGGCGCCAACAATGCCCACCGTATTAACGTTCGCGGTGACCGATCCATCAAGGTTGCCAACCCGACAGATGCGCTCCGCCGATGCCGCGTATTGCATTGCCAGAGCCTGCGCAGAATTGCTACATTTTTCGCCTAGTTCGGCCTCTTTATCGAGGGCATCTTGGCGGCACGATGAGAGCCCATACTCTACCGCGTCGACCGCCAATCTCGGCGCCATTTGGCCACCCGAGCGGCGCTCCATCGAGGTTCGCCAGGTGGCGAAGAAATCCGCGCTAACAGTCGGTAGTGTGGTGTTTTCAAGGGTCGCCTCACTCGCAGACAGCGGTGCACTGCGCGCCACATGCTGCCTTGCCGCGGCAATTAAATCCGCCGCCACTAGCGCATCGATTAGACCGCAATCGAGCGCCTCAGCGGCACCGATCGAGCGTCCCGAGGTGATCATCTTGAGCGCTCGGTCAGCCCCGATCAGTTGCGGCAGACGCCGGGTACCACCCGCGCTTGGCAGCAATCCCAACGCCACATCGGGCAAACCGAGTTCAGTACCGCCAACAGCCACCCGAGCGGAACAGGCCATCGCCAGCTCCAACCCGCCGCCGTGGACTTTGCCGTGCAGCGCAGCCACCGTGGTCTTCGGATAATTCTCAAGCATCGCCACCAGGCCTCTCAACGAAGCACGTTGAGTGGGGTCTGCCAGTTCATCGAGCTCGCTGCCGGCGCAGAAATCCGCACCGCTGCCGCAGAGCACCAGGGCGGTCACCCCAGGGTCGGAAGCTACCTGCTCAAGGGTTGAGTAGAGCGCGGCGAGCACTCGATTGGACAGTGTCTGGTAAGGGGGGTTATCCATCGCCACCTCGGCGACACCTTGAATTACCTGCAGTTCTACAACAGAGGGCATCAGCAACTCCCGCGCAATAGGTTTGTGGCAGCTATTAGTCTATCCTGAAAGTCTAGATTGCGCACCTGGAGGTTATTCTGTCGCCACTTGTGTAACTGAGCTATGGTGTCAATTCTTGCTCGCCAAGTGCTCGGCGGTGCGATAGGCCAGCGCGCTGACGGTAAAAGTCGGATTGACCGCGCCACTGGTAGGGAAGGTGCTCGGCCCAACCACATAGAGATTATCCGTATGGTGAACCTTGCCGAGGTCGTTCGTGACCGACAGCTCAGGATCACTACCCATAACAGCACCGCCCATGATATGGATCGGCGCGCGCGGCCCAGTCCATACCTCGGTGGCTCCGGCGGCGCGAAAAATCTGTTTGCCCTCAGCCATGGCAAAGGCCAGTTGGGCGTCTTGTTCGGGCCCGGCATTGTGGATCGTGCGGGCTATCGGTACGCCAAATTTATCCCGACGATCACTCAACAAAATACGGTTTTCGGCCGATGAACTATCCTCCCCAACGTACAGCATGTTGCCAATATGCTTGGCTGCGCGTTGCATAAAGGGTTTTAGTTCGGCGCCAAAGATGTCCGGCCGGCTGTTGGCATATCCCAGCAGACCATTGGGTTTAACCGCGTTGGCGATCAACCACTGGTAGGAGCCAAAACTGTCTTTAATCGCGGTTTTATCATCGTAATGATCGTGGCAAATCAATTGTCCGCCAGTTGGCCCTAAATGAGGATCGGTAGGATCCTTAAACAGACCAAATACCGTGCAGCCGGGGTGAGTCATTAAATAGCGACCGAGTTTGGCTCCGCGATCGCCGACAGCCACGCCGTCGGCATACTGTGAATTTAAGAGTATGCGCACCGATTGCACGGCGAACGCGGCGATCACCACGGTTGCCGCGTTAACCGTCTGTTTAGCCCCGTGGCTGTCGAAATATTCGACACCTTTCGCTACCCGTTGAGCGTCACTGGACATCAGCACTCGGCTGACCTGTGCGTCATAGCGAATATCCACGCCGAGTTTTTGCGCCCGAGCTAAGTGGGTTACCAGAGGATTTTTCAGCGCGCCTATCGGGCACCCGGCATCGCACCAACCATCGTAGGTGCAACCCGGAGCGCCGTTGTTTGGAATACTGTTGATCGCCATCGGAATCGGCGCAGTGCTCAGTCCCATGGCCCGAAAGCCTCGATCGATGACCTTGCCCTGCTTAAATACCGGCAGTGGCGGCAGCGGATAAGGCGCTCCCTGTGGGCGCCATATCTCAGCTTCGGCATCGCCACTTAGACCGACGTCTGACTGCACGGCATCGTAATAGGGTCTTAAATCCTCGTAGCTGATCGGCCAGTCGAGATTTTTGCCGTGTTTGCTGAGCACGTCAAAGTCGTTGCTGTGCAAGCGCGGCCAGACGCCGTAGTGATGTAGTGCAGAGCCCCCAGCGCCAAAGCCGGCGTTAAAACCGTGGCCAATGGTGTGATTACCCTCTTCTTCGACCGGCGCGCCGGACCACTTTAAACGCCGCGCAAACAGTTGCGAACTGGTTAGCTCGGCCAGCTCGCGACGCGGACCGGCCTCCAATATCAATACCGACTGGCCGGCCGCCGCCAACGCGGCAGCGACAATGCTCCCCGAGGCACCTGAGCCGACGACAATAGTATCGTACGCGGGCATGCTGGCGGTGCCATTGCTGACCCCTACCATGGCTCTGTCGGCTCAATATGCGCCATAAACGGGGCCCCGATGTCCTCGGTACCCTGACGCGAACCAAATACCACATCGCAGGCGTCGGCGCGCACCACAAAAAAGAAAAACCCGGCGGGCGGGCCACGCCAATCTGAATCCGCACCCCCGGCGATACTGCCTGCCCAACGATGGGCCTGAACGGCTGTCAGCTTCAGCGGTGTGGTTTGGAACAGGTTTTGACAATGCCCATAAGCACTGTCCAGCGCTGATCGATAAAAGCCCGGCATATCAGCAGTACCGACCCCCAAGTACTTCAATATCAGCAGCGTATTATCGACGCCCAATTGGTTGTCGACGTATTGCACCAAACCGGCGTTGCGCGCGCCGGGAACCAACGCATTACCCAGAGCACCGAGGGTGGTGGCCTGAGTATCGGTTAAGATCTGTAACGGGATAGCGGCAGCCTGCGCCTGTTGCGGCGACAACAACACACCGACGCCCGAGACCCAGCAGGTCAAACCGATACCCGTTGAGGCGATAAAGTCGCGCCGCGATAACTTGTTCACGAACGATCCTCCGTCTATGCGCCCGCCGATCCAACGATCGGCGGGCCGTTGTCAATCGATTAAAACTCGCGCTTTACCGACACCGAGTAATAACGCGGAGCACGGTACGACACTTCGTTACAGCCGCAGAGCGTGGCCAGATCAAAACCCTGAATTCCAGCGCGCTCATCGGTAAGGTTTCTGATTGCCAGAGAAGCCGACAATTTTTCATCTGTAGATTGCCAAGACAGCATGGCGTTGACCATTACGTAGCTGTCAAATTTGTCCGCGTCAAAATTGCGAAGATTGTAATAATAGTCATCCGAATAGCTGATATCGCCCTGCACTGCCAGAGTACCGCCCATTGCCGACCAGGCATATCGAGCCAATGCCGTGGCCTGCATTTCCGGGGTGTAGGTCGGCACCACGTCGCGTGGTGGCAACGGCGAACCAACGCGCAACGGCAGATCTTTGACCTCGGCATCGATGTAGGAAACGCTCGCCAACAGGTCTAAACCGGCGCGCGGTGTGGATTGAATTTCGAGTTCCACACCGACCGTTTCGGCATCGCGGTTGATGACATTACCGCCGACATCGACGAATAAAAACGCCTGGTAATCTTTGTAGTCGTAGTAATAGAACGAACCATTGATGCGCGTCGAATCGCCAACCGAGCGCTTGAAGCCGGCCTCGTAAGCGGTTAATACCTCTTCGTCATACGGCACACCGGCGGCGGCCCCGCCACCGAGATATGACCCGAGTAGCGCCATGTTATAACTCCCAGCCTTGACGCCGCGCTTTATCCCAGCGTAGACCATCATATCCTCGCTCTGCTGCCATTGTAGTTGCAAATTACCGGCCCAGAGGTTGTCCGAGGTCTCGTTTTGATAGTTGAATGGCGACCCGGCACCAAAGATGTTGGGGATAAAATTACCCTGATTCGCGGAAAAGGAATTAAACGATGGATAGACGCCAATATTGACCTCGTAGTCTTTCTTTTCTTTGATTGCGCGGATGCCGGCGATCCAGGTAACGGTATCGCTGACATCGTATTCGTACTGGGCAAACAAGCTGAACGAATCGGTTTGCAGGTCGCCCTTGGTACCAATATCAATGGCCGCCAAACCGCCGCCCACGCCCCCGGTAAAGGCACCATCGATAATACTATCGGCCGGCGCTTTCAAACCATTGTCGGCTTTGTTGTCGATATTTAAGTAGTAGGCACCGACTACCCAACGGGCGCGATCACTGTCTCCGCTAAGGCGAATTTCCTGACTAAAGGTGCTGGCATCGACGCCGGCATAATTGGCCAACTGATTGATCGGCGCCGAATCAACGTCGATAAACAACAGTTTTTCATATTCTTTGACGTCGCTAATGGCGGTGAATTCGAGGCCATTATCGAGGGTATATTCAACCCGCAGGTTGAAACCGCTGGTTTCGGTAAAGCCCTGATCCTCAAACGCAAAATCGCTTGAAAAGGTAAAATCATCGCCATCCGGGTCGAGATAGCCAAAGAAATCGCCGCCGGGTACTGGGCGGCTCTGAACACCAATGGCTCCGCCGGATACTAGAGGATAGGAACCATCGATAGCATTGGCGCCGCCGTCAGAGCCGTCGGCGGCTATCGAGAGTCGCGTTTCTGACGCCGGGGTGTCGATCACATTGACAAGTTCATTCTGCGCATCGAGCACACCAATGGTCGACTTTGATTGATAGGGACCGGTCGACACGTCGGATTTGGCATAGTTGAACGACGCAGCTAGCGACAACTGATCGCTCGGTTGAAAAGCCAGACTCAGGCGCACAGCCTTGGTGTCATCATCGCCAAGATCGGCGCCCGCGCCCTCACCCGGAGCACCCGCGCCTAGACCGCTAGCGGCACCTTGAGGATAGAGGTTCTTTAAATAGCCATCTTGCTTGTTCATGCGCACCGCAATGCGGCCCGCCAGTGTCTCGCTCAGCGGGCCACCAACGGCAGCCTCCAGTGTGGTGCGCATGGCATTGGCATCGCTGTCAAATTGACCCACTTCCACATCGACGTAACCGCTAGTCGCATCGAAACTCGGCTTGTTCGATTGAAAGTGAATTAAACCACCAGTGGCGTTGCGTCCGAACAGTGTTCCCTGAGGACCTTTTAGGATTTCCACCCGCTCGATATCGAAGATTCCGAAGGTTTGACCCTGAGCGACGGCGATATAGCCTTCATCGAGGTAAACCGCGTTGGGAGCTTCGATGATATCGGCAAAATCGTTCTGGGTAACGCCGCGAATCGAGAACTGGGTATTTTGGCCGGCGAGATTACCACTGATGTGCACGCCGGGACTAAAAGCGGCGATGTCAAAACTCTCGGTCACACCCAGGGCCGCCATTTGAGCACCGGTAAAGGCGGTAATCGCAATCGGCACTTGCTGAATATTTTGCTCGCGCTTTTGCGCCGTGACGATCACTTCCTCGAGTACGCCCTGAGTGACACCAGGTGCGCTCAAGGAGGCGATTAACAGCCCACTGGCGTATCTGATTTTGGGCCCTTTTGCTGTATATTTTTTCATCGTACTGTCTCCGCGAATATTATGTTTAGTTTTAGTTTTGTTTTATTTTTTCGCTTGCCCCCAAGGCAATCTCACTGGCTGTTGCGCAACCCCCTCGCTTCTAGTAATGGCAATACCTGCTCGGCAAAATAGGGAAATTCTGCCGCGTAATCGACAAACGCCAGCGTGACCCCAGCAATCCCGGTAGCGCTTAATTGTTCCAATTGATCGGCAATGTGCTCGGGCGTGCCCACTAGGGGGAAGCCACCGTGGCCGGCGGCAAACCGATCTCTGAACATTCCCAGAGCCTCGGGGGTAAACGACTGCGCGTGCATGCCCTGCAATTTCATCAAATAGTCTACCGCCTCCCAGTCGGCGTTTTTATTGGCGTAGTGATCCAAATAATCTTCGGCCTCGCGCATCGTCGGTCGGCATACCACGGTACAAAAAGTGAACACACCGACCTCTCGGTTATTTTTCGCTGCCGCCTGGCTAATTTCATCCGCGGTCGCTCGTGCCTGATCAAAATCGAACACTGGCGTAAACAGATAATCAGCGTTACGCATTGCAAATTCGCGGCCTTCCTTGGAGGCCGCAGCATTTAAAATCGGTACTCTGGACTGCACCGGCTTGGGGTTTCCATACACCCCTTTACCTTGAAAATAGGTGCCATCCCAATCAAACGCTGTGTCTGCCGTCCAAATTTTTTGCACGTAGTCAAACCATTCTTGGGCGCGGGCGTAACGCTCGCTATGCTCACTCGGAAGGTCGACGCCAAAAGCGTCGTACTCGGGCTTGTTCCAACCTGCGACCACGTTTAAACCGAGTCGACCGGCGCTCAACTGATCGATCGTCGCCAGTTGCTTGGCGGACACAATCGGGTGATTAAACGCGGTATGAACGGTGGCGAATATCTGCATGTTTTTCGAAGCTGTCATCAGTCCCGCAGCCCAAGTCACGGTTTCGAGTACGCCGCCGTGAAAATCAGTTTCGCCGCCGTAGCCGATCCAGCGCGCAATCGGTAGCATGAATTCAATGCCCGCAGCGTCGCACATGCGCACCAACTTGAGGTTGTTGTGCCAAGAATTTTGCCACCGCTCTTCGACCTTGGTGACCGCCATACCACTCGAGCAATTAGCCGAAAAAATACCCAGTTTTAGGCGATTATTGTTCTTTAAACTATTAGCTGGCATCATAATTTGTCCTTAAATTTCGATACGAGTTACGCCACTCACGCGCTTCATAATCGCCATAAACCTGTCGACGGCATTGCTTAATGGTGGCCGATACTTTAACTTTAAAATATTATTGCTTTAACTCTAAAATATTGTCAAGTGCTGTTTTATAAATTTGATAACCAGTCCAGCCTGAAGCACAGTTACTAGATTCACACACTGGACAATTTTCAGCCGACAAAACACCTATAGGCAGGAGATAACCACTATATGAAACGCGACTTTATGACATTTGAAGATTTTATTCCCGGAATGGCGATTGATTTGGGATCTTACCCAGTAGAGATGTCAGAGATGATCGGCTTTGCCAAACAATACGATCCGCAACCGTTTCATACCGATCCGGAGGCTGCCTCCACGACCCATATTGGCGAGTTGATTGCCAGTGGTTGGTTCACACTATCGGTATTTATGCGCCTGCAGTGCGACGGCCTTCTGAATCGGTCGTCGATTATCGTCTCGCCCGGCGTAGACAACATACGCTGGCTAAAACCGGTGATCGCCGGCGACCTGTTGAGCGCAACCACCCGTGTGGTCAGTACCCGCCGTTCGCGAAGCAAGCCCGACAGGGGGATCGTGACCTGCGATGTGACGATCGACAACCAACAGGCGCAGACCGTCGCCACACTGACCACCATCGCACTATTTAAGCGACGGGAATTATAATTAGCCGCGATACCCCGTTGCACCCACGTTGACACAACAGCTCCCTGGCGATTTTTTTGCTGCGCCTGAAGGCTAGTCGAGTTGCACCGTAATCCATTTCCATCGGGTCATGATATCTAAATCTGCGTCGGTGCCCTCGCGGCCAAAACCGCTCAGGCCGTTGCCCCCAAAGGGCACGTGAGGTTCGTCTTGAATGGACATCGCATTAATATGCACCATTCCCGCATTGGCCCTCTGGGCGACTTTTAGAGCAGTGGTAATATCGCTGGTGAAAATCGAGAAACTCAGACCATAGTCGGTATCGTTGGCCACACCAATAGCCTCCTCGACGCTGTCCACTTGATAAATTGATGTGACTGGGCCAAAGGTTTCTTCTCGACAAACGGTCATCTGCTGGTTGACGCCGGACAAAATAGTCGGCGGACAGCAGGCTCCCTGCCAGGCTCTATCACCGCTCAGTAATTCAGCGCCCTTGGCGAGCGCATCGCTAATATGCTCCCTGACGCGCTGCTCTTGGCGATGACTAATAAGCGGCCCAATCGCCGTCTCCGGATCGCTCAGATCACCCATCTTAATGCCCGCGGCAATCTGCTTAAACGCGGCGATAAATTTTTCTGCAATACCGCGTTGTAAGATAATTCGACTCGACGCCATACACGCCTGACCCTGAAAAAAAAATATGCCAATCGTTGCCGCCTCCAGCGCCTTGTCTAAGTCAGCATCATCGAGCACCACCAGTGGGCTCTTGCCACCCAACTCCAGGGTCACCGGTTTGAGGTCCTTAGCCGCTAGCTCAGCCACGTGTTTGCCGATCCGCGGCGAACCGCAAAAATTGATCGCAGCCACATCGGAATGACCGGTTAGGGCATCGCCAATTTCAAATGGATCGCCCGTGACATAGTTAAATACCCCGACTGGCGTCCCGGCTTCAGCAAGGGTCTCGGCGAATTTTACGGTCACCTGAGTGGCATACTCTGAAGGTAACAAGACCGCAGTATTGCCGGTCGCAATGACCATCGCGATCTGTTTCACATTTTTTAATAACGGCACGTTAAACGGCGTAATGCAAGCAATCACGCCGACCGGTTCGCGCACCGACATGCCAAAGGCACCCGGCCTATCGAGGGGCATGGTCTGACCGGTCAAGCGCCGGGGCACTCCAGAAGCGGCACGAAAGGCATTGATACAGTAGTCAACCTCGAACTGCGCCTTCATCATGGGCGAGCCGACCTCGTCTATCAGTAGTTGTAAATACTCATCGCGGTCGCGCTCAACCAAGGCTGCGGCGCGGCTAAGAATAGCCTCTCGCTGTTTTGCTTGGGTCTGGCTAAAGGTCAAAAAAGCACAACGTGCCGCGGCGACCGCACGATCAATATCGACGATCGTGCCTTTGGCAACGCGGGCGATCAGCGTTTGGTCAGATGGGTTCAAGTCGTCAAAATACTCGCCGCTGCTGGGCTCCAACAGCTCCCCCCCAATCCATAGCTTTGATGTTTCCATGTATATAGTCTCCGTCAACTGACCGTGCAGCGATCGATGTTATTCGCTTGGCTTCTTCCAGATATCTGCGTCTTGTAAAAGCTTGACCTGCTTTTTAATCACCTCGCGTTCGTATTCAGCATGTTTCATAGGCTCACGGTTCAAATATAAATTTTTCGGGTAGATAGGATCTTTATAAACAATTTGATAAAGCTCTGTTCGCAGGTCCTTCATCCAGTTGGTCCACAGCGAGTTCTGCCTGTGGCTGCGCATCGCCTCTATATTGATCGGCCCGCAAACACTGGTCGAGACACCGCCATAGTCCTGCCTACCGACAATTTGCCCGCGGTAATCGACGATCATCGAATGTCCTCCAAAGGTATCCATGGGCGTCTCTTCGTCCTGTGTCAAATAGTAGGTACCCATATTCGGCGCCATAATATAAAGATTATTGTCCAACGCCCGCGCACGGTTGGTAATTTCAAAATAATCATTCGAGGCCGCCGGATGCGGAATAGACGCGCGATAGACAATCTCCGCTCCGTTCATTGCTAAGGCCCGCGCATTTTCGGGATAGGAGCCCTCATTTGCCATCATGATGCCCATTCTGCCAATTGGGGTGTCGACTACCGGCCAAAAACTATCCAGCGTGTTGCCATAGCGCTCGATCCACCAATCGTATATGTCGTGTGGACAGACCGAATGCTCTACCGGATACAGCGGCGCAACTTTATAGTGTTTTAGGATAATTTCGCCTTCCGGACTGATAATAAAACCGACATTAAAAAATCGGTCTTCAATCTCCGGATGACGCGCTTTGGCCTGTGCCATCACATAAACATTATGCGCCTTGGCAATTTTTTCGGCGATCATATCGGTCTCGGGGCCGGGAATATCAATCGCACACTCGCGGGCAAAGGTGACATGATCGGCATCCATCACCTCATCGTTAAAGCCCTGCAGCGCGCCCTCGGGCAAGGCGATCAATTTCACTGGCGTATCCAGCGAAGACAGCCACAGCGCGGCATTCGCCATCGAGGCTAAGTGTTCAATGTTTTTGACAATTTCTGAACGGCGCCTGATACCCCAAACGGTGGGGACCAAGCCAACAGCATTGTAGGGTTGAATCATCATTGTTCCTCTAAGCCCAGTAGCGGACTGGTTTAATGGCTAAGTTAACTCAGTGTCTGTCGTGTTCGCGCGCTCGAACGAGCACCTGATCACAACAACGTCGACTCTAAAATGCATATCCTAGCATCAAAGACCACTGCCGTCCGCGATCAAAGGCCTCGGCGTCGCTGCCAAAATTCGGC
>CALGJN010000247.1:0-7300 GCA_937920185.1 uncultured Cellvibrionales bacterium
CTTACCGGGCGTGGGTCCAGCGACCGCAGCGGCGATGACCTACTTGCAATATCTACACAACCTGTTTGACGACGACTGGCTATTGGCCTTAGCCGCCTATAACGCCGGAGAAGGATTTTTAGCGAAGAGAATCGCTCAGAGCCGCGCAGCCGGAAAGTCAGGCGATTTTTGGTCGCTCAAACTAAGGGAAGAAACCTACAACTACGTCCCTAAACTTTTAGCGTTAGCCGACCTTGTCAAGAACCCCCAACATTACGGCATCAATCTACCTCACATCCCGAACCGTCCGTACTTCGAGAAGATCCTTCTCGATGCGCCAATAGAACTCACGGTATTGGCCCAAGCGGCTGATCTTTCGACTAGCGAACTGGGACATTTAAATCCCGCCTTTCGACGCTCGTTTACACCGCCCAATGGCCCCTTCACAGTGCTTATACCGGTAGATCGCAGCGTTGAGTTGCAGCGCTTTTTATCCTCCAACGATCGACCCATATGGCGGGCGCAAAAGGAGTATGCGGTGGTTGCCGGCGATACCCTTAGCGGCATTGCCCAACGCCATCAAGTTCGCACTAGTTGGTTAAAACAGACCAACAAACTGCAATCGGAGCGACTCTCGATCGGTCAAATATTGCTGATTCCAAACTCAGATGAACCGCTCTCGGACGGGGCAATTGGTCGCTCCACACGCTACCGCGTGATCGCCGGAGACACCTTGTCGGGGATTGCCGAGAAGTTCAACACACCGATGTCCAAACTCCGCCGCCATAACGACTTGACCAGTGACGTCGTGCGAATTGGTCAAACTCTCAAAATACCGAGCGAAGCCGAGCGCCCGGTAGCGGTTCGTAAAGTTTTCTACCGTGTTAAAAACGGCGACTCCCTCTCGGTTATAGCCAGCGCTTTTGGCGTAAAAATCTCCGACGTAATCCGTTGGAATGGCATTAAACGCAGCGACATACTGCAACCCAAGCAGAAACTAATGATCTTTATAGACCCACATCGACAGTAGTTGTGTTACCTGTTTTTGGCATGGAAGGGCGTTTCGACCACCACTACATGGTGGCCTTATAGGGTGACCGAGAGGGCGCTTGACGTCACCCGTTGCGGCGTTGCTTTAGGGCTATCTCACCACCGCGGCATTCTCGACCAGGGCCTGCTGAAAAGCCGCAATTTCGCGATTTGCAGCTGCTTCCAACACTGCGTCCTTGAGCGCACGCTGATCGGTTGAGCTCATCAAATCATAATCACCCGCGACGCTGCGCTGCAGTGATACGATGACGAAATCACCATTGCGGTTGATAAAGCTATCGTTAGCTGGAGTTTTTGCGGCGAGTAATCGAAAGGCAAATTGATTAACTTCGGCGTTCAAACCAGGGGAAGCGCGCCTCGCCTCTAGCGCCACTTGCCATTCCAGCTCGTTTTCTTTCGCCACATCTTCGACGCTATCACCGGCCTCTATGCGCGCCATTAACTGCGCACCTTGCTGCTCTAACAACTCGGCACCACGAAGCGCGGTATAAGCGCTGGCTACATCATCTTCAACCTCTTCAAACGGTTTTTGGTAGGCCATGATATGCTCCTTGAGCTTGACCACTACATACCGATCACCCTCCAGCACAAGCACCTCGCTCGCGTACTTATCGACCAGTACTTCATCGCTAAAAGCGCTCTCGATGACTTCTGGAATTGCTCCGATGCCGGCGCCTCCGCGACGACTCATAGGTTCTGAAACCCCTGCCACCAAACCGATATCCTGCGCTATTTCGGCGAGAGATTCGGCGTTGTAACTGAGTTCGCGCAGCTGTGCCAGCTTTTCCAGCAACAACGCATCTGCCCGTTCACGTTGCAATTGTGATGCAATCCGCGCAGATTCGCTTTCAAGCTCAAAGGTCGTTTCATCAATTTCGAGCAGCTTGATCAAGTGAATACCACTATCAGTCACCACCGGGCCAGATACCGCACCGACCTCGAGGGCCGTCAAAGCGTTTTCAAAACTCTCGGGGAACAACGATCCATCGCTAAAGCCTAGATCACCGCCAATGCCCGCGGAGCCGGCGTCCGTCGAATAGCGCTCAGCTAAATCTGCAAAGGGTTCACCAGCGGCGATGCTGGCGAGAATTTCGTCCACCACAGCCTCATTATCCGCGTCCAGAAGAATGTGCGCGGCGCGACGAGACGTGCTCGCTACTGCGCCATCGCTCTCTTCAGTAAATCGCGCCAAAATATCTGCCTCGGATACTGGCTCATCCAGCACCAGTACATCAGCGCTGAGTTCTATATAATCCAAGATCACCTGCTCCTCGCTTTCGAAAGCGCTCAGGTTGTCTTGATAGTAGGATTGCAATGCCTCGTCAGACGCGACCACGCTGTCTAAAGTCGGTTGTAAAGGCAGGGTCAAATAATAGTAATCACGTGTTTGAGCCGCCACTTCAGCCAGCAACTGTAACTCGCCTTGGGTGAGAAAACTCGATTGACGATAACCACTCACAAGCTGACCGCGCAACAGATCGTCAGCGAGTTGCTGTTTGAATTGCGCATTGGTCAGGCCTCTACCACGCACGAAAGACCGATACCGGTCCTTATCGAAGACCCCGTCGGTTTGAAAACCCTCGGCATCCATCAGGATCTCAGCAACTGCTCGTGCCGGCACCACCATACCGCTGCTATCGGCGCTCTGGCTCAATGCACGATTAGTGATCAATCGATCGACAACCCCCGGACGGAGCATCTCATCGTCCAGTTGGTCAAACCGCAATCCTTCATTTTCATTCAGGATACGTGACTTGGTCTGTTGCAGCTCAAGCGCCACGTCTTGTTCGGTAATGGCATCACCATCGACGCTCGCCGCGGTAGCGCCCCCCGATCCGGTCATCGACATAGAACCGACACCAGAAAAAGTAAAAATAATCGCAATAAAAACCACAATGACTAGCGCAATCCCGCGCATCCCGCTCCGAAATCTGTCTAACATTACATCATCCTAATAAAAAAAAAGGGCGCCTGTAAAGTGCGCCCTTTTGTTGAAGAAGTTCTATTCGAACATCCCGCAAACCACTCTAGTTTACGGCGTCCTTCAATGCCTTACCGGCTTTAAAGCTAGGCACGTTGGCAGCGGAAATTTGAATTTCTGCACCGGTTTGAGGATTGCGCCCAGTTCGCGCAGCCCTGTGCTTTACGGAGTATGTGCCAAAACCTACCAGAGACACTTGATCCCCATTTTTGAGGGCCGCCGTTATCGCATCAATCGCGGAGTCCAACGCACGACCCGCCGAAGCTTTAGAAATATCAGCGCCATCGGCTATTGCATCTACCAGTTCAGACTTATTCACATTTGTTCCCCTTAAGTGGATTTACAAGAGTTGTTAAAAAAAAATTAAATGCACACACTCCATGGCGGCCGCATTGTAGATGTAACTTTATACCAACAGCCTTTTCGGCGGTCAAGCATACTTTTTTAATTTACCATTATTACCCGATGTTAATGGGTATTTGCTATGCCGCTTGACAACTCTGCCTGGCCAGTACGGCTACTTTTATTAAATTCTTCATCGGTTAACGGCGTCGGGCTGGTTTCAAAAGCAATGTCCAGAACCTCGTCGATCCATTTGACTTTGCATATCTTAAGGTCAGCTTTAATATTGTCCGGAATCTCTTTCAGATCACTGCCGTTCTCGTCGGGGATTATAACAGTTGTCACGCCTCCCCGGTGGGCGGCCAACAACTTTTCTTTCAGCCCACCAATCTTCAAAACTTGACCACGCAAAGTAATCTCACCAGTCATTGCGACTTCTGCTCTAACTGGCGTGCCGGTCAGCACCGAAACCATCGCAGTACACATACCCACGCCAGCGGAGGGACCGTCTTTGGGTGTCGCACCTTCGGGCACATGAATGTGCAAATCGTTTTCTTGGTGAAAATCGCGACGAATCCCGAGTGCCTTAGCACGGCTTCGAACCACCGTAAGCGCCGCTTGGATAGATTCCTGCATAACATCACCCAGCGACCCGGTTTTAACCACCTTGCCCTTCCCGGGGATCGCTGATGCCTCAATCGACAGCAACTCGCCACCCACAGACGTCCATGCCAGACCCGTCACTTGTCCAACTTGGTTCTGCTCCTCGGCGCGACCATAATTAAATCGACGCACGCCCAACATATCTTCGAGGCGAGCAGCGTCGACCGTCTCGGCGCCGCGCTTTTTATCGCGCACATGCTGCGTGACCACCTTGCGACAGATTTTTGCAACGTCCCGCTCCAAACCTCTCACCCCAGCCTCGCGAGTGTAGTAGCGAATGGTATCTCGAAGGGCGTCGTCGGTGATCGTCACCTCACCATCTTTTAAGCCATTAGCCTTGCGTTGCTTTGGTACCAAATATTTGTCTGCAATGGCTATTTTTTCGTCTTCGGTGTACCCCGGTATGCGAATCACCTCCATCCGGTCGAGTAGCGGCCCAGGAATATTCATCGAGTTAGACGTGCAAATAAACATCACCTCAGACAGATCGTAGTCGACCTCAAGGTAATGGTCGTTAAACGTGTGGTTCTGTTCAGGGTCGAGCACTTCAAGCAATGCCGACGCGGGATCGCCGCGGTGATCCATGCCCATTTTGTCGATTTCATCGAGCAAGAACAGCGGATTTTTCGCACCCACTTTTGACAGTTTTTGGATAAGCTTGCCCGGTAGAGAGCCAATATAGGTTCTGCGATGGCCTCGAATTTCGGCTTCATCGCGAACACCACCAAGACTCATTCTGGCAAACTTTCTGCCGGTCGCCTTGGCAATTGATTCGCCCAGCGACGTCTTACCTACCCCGGGTGGCCCAACCAGACAAAGCACCGGCCCTTTAAGTTTCTTAACTCTCTGCTGCACCGCCAAAAATTCTAGAATGCGCTCTTTAACCTCGTCGAGACCATAGTGATCATTGTTCAACGTCACTTCGGCCTCAGTCAAATTGTGTTTAACCCGCGTCCTATTTTTCCAAGGGACGCTAATCATCCAGTCGAGATAATTACGCAATACCGAGGCTTCGGCCGACATCGGCGACATCATTTTGAGTTTGTTGAGTTCGGCTTGGGTTTTTTCCAATGCAGCGGTCGGCATGCCGGCGTCGGCCACCTTTTTCTCTAACTGGTCAAACTCAGAGACACCCTCATCCATGTCGCCAAGCTCTTTTTGGATCGCCTTCATCTGCTCATTGAGATAGTACTCGCGCTGGCTTTTCTCCATTTGCTTTTTGACGCGTCCACGAATTTTTTGTTCGATTTGAAACAGATCGATTTCGGATTCCATCAACCCCATCAGGTGCTCTAGCCGGCCGCTCAAACCAGACACCTCGAGTATTTCTTGCTTCTGCTCAAGGCTCAACGTCATATGCGAGGCGATAGTGTCTGCCAGTCGATGAGCATCTTCGATACCACTGACCGTGGCGATGACCTCAGCGGGAATTTTTTTGCTTAAATTAACGTACTGCTCAAACATCGCAATCGTCGAGCGTGCCGTGGCCTCCACTTCCGCCTCATCGATCTCGATATTTTTCAACTCGGCAACCGATGCTACAATAAAATCTTGCTCAACAACTTCGTCGAGCAACTCTACGCGATTTACTCCCTCCACCAACACTTTAAGCGTGCCATCTGGAAGTTTTAGCATCTGCAATATGCTTGCTAAGGTGCCTACATCATACAGGTTTTCAAGCGCCGGGTTATCTTCTGTGGGATCGCGCTGCGCGACCAAAACGACTTGTTTATTTCCTTCCATCGCATGTTCTAGCGCAAGAATCGACTTTTCGCGACCGACAAATAACGGCACCACCATATGCGGATATACCACCACGTCACGCAGAGGTAAAATAGGAAAACTGCCGTGCTCTTTTGTCGAATGCTCTTTTGTCGAATGCTCTGCTGCCATTGCTGCCTCTAAGTTTACGCCTGTCTGTCCGAGCGACCAAAACCACCCCGTACAGACTAACGATATATTTTATCGCCGTCCATTAGCGCGTGCTGAATAGGATTGCAATTGTCTACGGCTACGATCAGTCTATCGCAGACTATGCTTCTTCGCTCGCCACCATCTTGCGGTCCTGCTGTTCATAGACTAATAACGGTTCGTTCTCGCCATTAATCACCGCGGCATCGACGACGACTTTAACCAAATCTGATTCCGACGGCGCACGGTACATAGTGTCCAACAACACCGTTTCAAGTATTGAGCGCAGGCCACGCGCACCGGTCTTGCGAGTGATTGCCTTGTCAGCGATGGCATCGAGTGCGTCGGCGCGCAGATCGAGATCCAACCCCTCCATCGAGAACAACGTTTGATACTGCTTATAGAGCGCATTTTTAGGCTCAACCAAGATAGCCACTAACGCCTCTCGATCCAGTTCTTGCAACGTCGCCACTACCGGCAATCGACCGATGAATTCGGGAATCAATCCATAACCTATAAGATCGCTTGGCTCCACATCTAGCAATGTCTCACCAATCGATTTCTGACTGTCCTTGCTAGTAACCTCGGCACCGAAACCAATGCCGCCTTTCTCTGAGCGATCGCGAATAACTTTTTCAAGCCCAGCAAACGCACCGCCACAGACAAACAAGATATTTGACGTGTCAACTTGCAAGAACTCCTGCTGCGGATGCTTACGCCCACCTTGTGGCGGCACCGAAGCAACCGTTCCCTCGATCAATTTCAGCAACGCCTGCTGGACACCTTCGCCAGACACATCGCGGGTGATCGACGGGTTGTCGGATTTTCGCGAGATTTTATCAATTTCATCAATATAGACAATGCCACGCTGCGCCTTGTCGACGTCATAATCGCATTTTTGAAGTAATTTTTGGATGATATTTTCAACGTCTTCACCCACGTAACCAGCTTCGGTCAGCGTGGTCGCATCGGCAATCGTGAAGGGTACATCCAACAACCGAGCCAGTGTCTCAGCCAGCAATGTCTTGCCACTGCCAGTGGGGCCAATCAAAAGGATGTTACTCTTGCCAAGTTCTACTGCGTTCGGATCACCACCCTCAGTTTCGCTGACCTGTAGGCGCTTGTAGTGGTTGTAAACCGCTACCGAAAGTATCCTTTTTGCGCGTTCCTGACCAATCACATAGTCGTCAAGAATGGCTTTTATTTCCATCGGTACCGGCAGCTTGGAGGAAGAATCTTCGGGCGCAACCGCTTGCGCCTCTTCAGAGATGATGTCGTTACAGAGATCGACACATTCATCGCAAATGTACACTGAAGGACCGGCAATCAAGCGTCTCACTTCATTCTGGTTTTTCCCGCAAAATGAACAAAACA
>CALGJN010000248.1:0-3534 GCA_937920185.1 uncultured Cellvibrionales bacterium
AACTGGCGAAACGCCGGCCACGGTCGGCGCGCAGCGGTTGATTGAGGCGTTTAAATCCTCCCCTAACGGCGGGTAAAAGCTGATACAAGGTAGGCCTTGTGTCGCCATACCCCAGGTCGCTTGACCGAATAGCTGGTTTTATGTGGATTGATTACCAACCAATTTTAGTTCGCTAAAAGTCATTTATCGACTGCTATTTCGGCTATAAATATGCGTATTGGTATGGCTATTTATCTGCTTGTTGTCGGACAGGGGCGGGTCGTTCACATCGATCAAAAATAACCACCACAGACAGCGCTCAGCCACTTCGGGGAAAACCTACTTCGAGTCCGTGTTTGATTCCGATCTGGCGCCGCAAGCGGTAAAAAGGCGCGCGCGAAGGTATACAGGGCAGGTCCAGTTTTTTAATCGACGAACAAATAAAAAGTATAAAAAAGTCAGCCGTTAAAGGGCTTTTGGTCTAGCCAATCAGATTAAAAACATACTTCGAGGCAAGCGTAACTGGGTGCGGGTTAACGCGCTCCTTGGGTCATTGCAAACCTTTCTTCGGCGGGTTGTCCGGCCACTCCAGCAGAACAGTTTGACCGGCATTGCCGATCGTCAAGCGGCGCGGGCAGAGCACCTTAAAAGGCATTTTATGTTCAAAAATGGTTTGCTTGGCAACCCAGATTTGGGCTGAATCGTTGACGCACCCTTTGAATCTAATAGGCACCTCGATGACAAAACGAAGTGGCGCTTCGGCCAATGACAACGTCTGCAGAGAGCAGTTAGCCTTATAGTAATAGGCCGAAAGTTATATGCGACTTGTCCTTACAAAAAAAGCTCCAAAGGATTGGGTCCAAGGTATTTTCACTCCTAGTATTAGGTCAGGCCGCCTAAGTAGAGAGGTTAGAAATGGATTTTGAAAAGCAACGGAATGTGAAGTCTGCCGATGAAATATTATCCGTAATCAACGACGATAAAGAACCCGTCATCGACGACAACGATGATCGCGACGTTGATCTATCGAATAAATATAAACAGTATAGCCGTCCGGGTCTCGCCAAGTTGTTGCATGCAATAAGACTGGACGTCAATTACCGCAGTGCTAAGGGCAACTATCTCCATCATCGTGTAAATGGTGAGCCAGTAGCCGTTCTCGACCTGCTTGGGGGTTACGGCGCCGGTTTGTTTGGCCACAACTATCCCCCGTTCAAAGCACTTTTAAAGCACTATTTGGATAGTGATAGGCCATTTTTGGTGCAGGCAAGTTGCCGAACCAACGCCGCACTTTTGGGCGAAAAACTCGACTCTATGCTGCACAAAAGTACCGGTAAAAATTACGTCAGTATTATCTTAAATACCGGCGCTGATGCCGTCGAAGCGACGATTAAACACAGCGATATGCTCCGCCAAGCGAGATTTTCTTCGGCGCTAAAAGAGCTTCAGCGGCGCATGGTTTTGGTACGCCAACAATTTGCCGCTGGGGGGTTACAGATTGAGGAAAGCCTCTACCCATTATTGAGCAAATTTTATGGCATAGACGCCCGCCAAAAAGATCTGGCGCTGGCGCAGTTTTGGGAGCGCGCGGTACGCGCTAGTTTTGACGTAGACGGTAAAATTATCTCCCTCGAACGCAGTTTTCATGGCAAGAGTGTCGGCGCATTACAGATCACCTATGGTGAACTTTATCGAAAACCATTTACGTCTCTAGGTCCGAGCGCCGAATTTATCCCGGCCTCGGATATGGAGGCATTGTCGAGTGCCATCGAGCGCAACAAAATCGCTTACCTTTTACCGGTTGTTGAGAATGGTGTTCTGTGCTGCGAAATAGCCTACCTATCGGCGGTTTCGGCGATGTTTATCGAGCCCGTTCAAGGCGAGGGTGGAATCCATCAAATCGATGCAGATTACCTAAAAGACTGTCGCCAACAGGCTGATGCTGCGGGTTTTCAGTTGGTGTTTGATGAAATTCAATCGGGCATGGGCAGAACCGGTACATTTTTAAGTTCCCAACAGCAGTCCGTGACGGCTGACGTGTATCTGCTGTCGAAGAGTTTGGGTGGTGGCCTGTGCAAGGTGTCTGCCGCCTGTTTCGATTCGAATAGCTATTTACCGCGCTTCGATCGAGTGCATAGTTCTACCTTTGCCGAGGACGATCATAGCGCCGGAGTTGCCCTTGCAGCGCTCGAGGAACTGGATCGCAACCCGCAACTGATGCTCGGTGCAAACATCATTGGCGACTATTTAAAGGACGGGCTGTTGGCGCTCAAGGGCGATTACCCGACCATCATCCATAGCGTCCGCGGGGTTGGCCTGATGCTAGGCATTACGTTACAACCTCAATACGATAATGACTCGTTGCTGTTCAGGGCGCTGTCTGAAAAAGACCTCTTAGGACATGTCGCCGCGGCCTATTTACTCCACGAGCATCAAATAAGAATTGGTGCCGCTATGTCGGATAATTTTGTCCTCCGCCTTGGGCCATCGTTTTTCCTGACGCTCTCTGAGTGTGACTATTTTCTCGGCGCTATGCAGTTCATGTGCGAAATTATCAAAAGGGCCAACGCCTACGAGTTCGTCAAGTACATGGTGGGGTTGGAGGATCGACCCAACGACCGGCCTCTGGAACGAAAAACCGGCTGTATCGATGACATAGAAGATTATCGGGGACGCACAAATGGCCGTCTTGAAGTATTAGACCCATCGGTTGAGAGCGTCTCTTTTGTTGCCACAACCGTTTGCTCGCTGCGGATTGCCGAGGTTGAAACCAGTCTATGGAATCTGTCTAAAGCTGACATGCAGGCGCTCTCGGACAAGATTGTCGACTCGGTTGGCGATATACATATCCAAAACACCACCGTCGGTTCGATCACCGGCGCCAAGATTAACGTTAGTATTTCGATTCTCTTTTACGATCCTGCCAATGTCGTCAAACATCTGCGTGCCGGTGATATCGAGCATATGAAGGATGACATCGAAAAAGTCATGGACGAGAGCACGCTTCAAGGTCACAAGGTACTCGGCCTTGGCAGTTATACCTCGATTATCACTAAGAATGGTCAGTCTCTGCTTACCGATTCCATCAGTTTAACCACCGGCAATGCTCTCACGGTCGGTATGGGCGTGCGCGCCATTCTGAAGTCGTCCCATGAGAAAGGTTTTGATATGGCCGACGCATGCCTTGCAGTGCTCGGTGCGGGTGGCAATATCGGTTCTGTATATTCAGAAGTGTTGGCAGACTACCTGCCAAAATTAGTCTTGCTGGGTCGGGGAAATCGCCTCTCTGAGTTGCACAAAGTCGCCCATCGAATTTATCGCGAAGCCGCCGTCAGCATAGTTGATTGCCGTTATGCCAAAGCTAGTGTGGCCGCAGCATTGGCTAAAACCCAAACATGGCAGACGGTTGTCGAGCAGGGCTTGGAAAACTCTGTTGAGTTAGGTGCTTTAATATACGACCGCATCAACCTCGAGTTGGGGGCTGATGCGCCGGTGATTGTCAGCGGCGATTTAGCCATGCTGTCTAAGGCAAATTTGGTGTTGGCCAGCAGCAAC
>CALGJN010000249.1:0-5527 GCA_937920185.1 uncultured Cellvibrionales bacterium
CGTTCCACCGGTTGCTTTGAGTGCAACGAAATCTCGATGATCCCCAAACTCAAAAACAAATTTTCAGAGAGTGTCTGCATAGCGGCAATCGGGCCTCCGACGATTGTTTGATCGGTGTCGGTATCTACCGACTGCCAGCTCTGCGGCCGCAGTCCATCCCAATGTTGCAATAATTGGTGCATCGGCTTGGCAAATTGCTCAATTCCGATAGCACAACCCAGACCTTTGACGTTATTGCGCAAGAACCAACGCGTCGCGCGCCGCACCAACTTGATTAAAATGTGTAACAGATCAAGTTGCCGCGTCGCCGACACGCTGCTTTCATCAGATTCGATCGACAACCACAACTCATCGATCCCAAGCACATTAACAACCACCGTCAATGCCCTCACAACCTCACCTGCGCTGGCGCCAGTAGCTTCCATTTGGCGATAGAAAAAACTGAACCCAAAGCGATCCACCAGATCGTTAGCCAGTTGCGTGGCGGCGATTTCTGCGGCCAGTTGATGACTGCTAATGGCACCTCCACAATACTCTGTCAGCATTCGTGGAAAGGCTTTTTCAACCGCATCGGCCAACCAAGCATCGCCCAACAGGTCAGCGTCCAGTAACGCTTCTTTCAACATGACCTTGGAATAACATACCAGCACCGACAATTCAGGACGTGTCCAGGGTGGTTGCTTGCGCGCAACTCTCTCGCTCAGTTGATCATCGCTCGGCAAAAACTCGAATTTCCGATCCAACTGTCCAAGGTCTTCGAGCCAAACTACAAAGCGCTGGTACTCGGCGTTTTGCTGCTCACCCCGATGCAGAGCCAGACTGATAGCTTGAGTCTGGCGAGCATTATTACGCAACACCTTATCACCCACCGCCTCGGTCATGGATGCCAGCAATTCATTGCGCTGTTGCACGCTGAGATCGCCATCCATCACCTTGGCATTTAAGAGGATCTTGATATTGACTTCATGGTCAGAACAGTCGACTCCGGCGGCGTTGTCTATAAAGTCGGTATTGCACATGCCACCCAAGCGACTAAATTCGATACGGCCGAGTTGGGTAATCCCGAGATTACCGCCCTCGCCTAATACCCGAGCGCGCAATTCGTCGCCGTTAACCCTCAGGCTGTCATTGGCCTTATCGCCAACCGCATCGTGACTCTCGGTACTGGCTTTTATGTAGGTACCAATGCCGCCATTCCAAAGCAGATCGACCGGGGCTATCAGCAGCGCACTGATCAATTCATTGGGGGTCATATGATCGGCATCGATGGCAAAGCGCTGTTTAATTTCCGCGCTGAGCTCGACCATTTTAGCGCTTCGAGAATAGATCCGCGCTCCGGGCGAAAGCAGTGATGGGTCAAAATCTTGCCAACTGCTACCGGCGGTCTCGAACAGTCTCCGGCGCTCAGCATAGGTGCGCGACGCGTCGGCATTTGGGTCGACAAAAATATGCAGATGATTAAACGCACCGACCAACTGTATGTGCTCCGACAACAGCATGCCATTACCAAACACATCACCGCCCATATCGCCGATGCCAATAACGCTAAAATCTTTATTTTGAATATCGACACCGAGCTCGCGAAAGTGCCGACGTACAGCTACCCAAGCTCCCCGCGCGGTAATACCCATGGCCTTGTGATCGTAGCCGTGACTGCCGCCTGAGGCAAAGGCGTCGCCCAGCCAAAAATTATGTTGCTCGGAGAGCTGGTTGGCGACATCGGAAAAAGTTGCCGTACCCTTGTCGGCAGCCACTACCAGATAGGGATCGTCGCCATCGCGTCTGACCACATCGGGCGGCGGAATGATTTCGCCAGCGAGATAGTTATCGGTAAGATCCAGTAATGCCTGAATATACAGCTTGTAACTGGCGGTGCCCTCCGCTAGCCAGGCGTCACGACCAGCGGCTATTGTCGCCTGTTTGGCAACAAAGCCGCCCTTTGCGCCAGTTGGAACAATCACTGCATTTTTAACTTGTTGCGCCTTAACCAAACCGAGCACTTCGGTACGATAATCCTCCAGCCGGTCCGACCAACGCAAACCACCCCGGGACACCTTACCGCCGCGTAAATGAACGCCTTCAAAGCGCGGTGAGTAGACGAATATTTCCCGCACCGGCCGCGGTTTGGGCGCGCGCGCAATCTGTTCGGTAGCAAACTTCACCGATAGGTATGGCTTGGCTTCGCCAGAGGCGCACCGCTGATAGAAATTACACCGCTGCGTCGCCTCCATCAACTCAACATAGGCGCGCAATACATTGTCTTGGCTAATGTTTTCGACCTTATCTAACTGACTGATCAGACCCGCCTTAATCTCTTCTGCACGTGCGCCATCATCCGCGTCAGGCCTGTTTTTAGGGTCGAATAAGGCATTAAAAAAGCGCATAAGGTCAGCGCATATCCGATGATGCTCAGCGAGCGTATTGGCAATAAAGTCTTGACTATAAGACACTCCCAACTGCTTTAAATACCGCGCATACAGCCGGAACAAAGCGACGCTACGCCAGTCTAATCCGACGGCAATGAGCAATCGATTAAAACGGTCGTCCTCAGCATCTCCGGACCATATTGAGCGCAGTGCGGCGCTGAAATTTGAGCTGATTTCGTCGATCTCAACAGCGACCTCAAGGGTTGTTTGAAGCGCGAAATCCTGCACCCAAATAGCGTCCTGATCACGCAGTGATATTTCATAGGGGCGCTCCATCAACACTCGAAAACCGATATTTTCCAGCACTGGAATCATATCCGAGAGCGCCACCGGTTCGCTTCGGTGAAATAATTTCAAGTGAAGATCGTCGCCTTTCTCCGACGCGCGCAAGCCAATACCCAACGCCGAATCAGCCGAGAGGTTTTCCAATAAATAGACATCTTGTAACGCTTGCTGCGGTGTGTAATGTTCTTTATAAGCCTCTGAGAATGCCTGCGAAAACCCCCGCACCAGCGCCGAACCTCGGTGCGGACCAAATTCGTGATTGGCAACCTCGGCAAAGTCGTCATTCCAATTGGAAGCGATTCGGGCGACCAAAGCCTCAAGCTCGCTAATACTGATGTCTAGCGACGCACCCGGAGAGACTGGGAACAGCAAATAAATCCGCACCAACATCGATTCAGGCAGAAAAAAGCTCGCAAAGGTACTCTCACCAGCCTCGAGGTAATCCTCAAACTCACGCTGAATTTTTTCGCGCACGCGGGTACTAAACAATTCTCGCGGAATAAATACCAAACAACTGACAAACTTTTCAAATTGATCGCGGTGGGCAAATACCCTAATTGCGTTGCGCTCATAGATTTGCCAAATTCCAATCAGCGTTTCAAGCAGCTCATCGGCCGGCATTTGCAATAACTCGTCGCGCGGGTAACCATCAGCGATAGTCCGCAACGATTTGTGATCATGGCTGTCGACGGCAAATCCTGCGTTTTCTAGGAGCCACTCAACGCGACTGCGTAATATCGGTATGCGCGCACTGTTCGACGAGTAAAACCGCGAACTGTGCAATCCCATAAAGCGCAACTCGCCAATCGCATGGCCACTCTCGTCGAGTCGTTTCACCACCACGTAGTGCGCATAGCCGCTGCGGTGAATATGCGAGCGATGCGAGGATGTCGCAAAACTGAGAACTTGGTCGTCGCCATAGAGCGCTTTTACGCCAGCGCTGAGTTGATCTAGCGGACGCGACAATGGTTGATCCTGGTCGCCAAAAAAAAGTCCTAGACGGCTATTTTCCACTTCGCATAGCATCTGCTGACCCTCTCGCTGCTCTAAGGCAAAGGCGATAAATCCCAGAAATACGAACGCCCCGTCGTCCATCCAACGCAAAAATGCCAAGCTCTCATCGCGCTCGTGACACTCTGGCATCAGTCGTTCCAATTCATCAATCACGCTGGCCAATTCGTTACGCATACGACTAAAATCGCCCACCACCAAATCTATATCGTGCAAAACATCCACTAATTGCTGCCGGATCGGTGCGATTTCTTCAATCTCTCGGGGTTCAATCTCAACCGTGATAATTGCCTCGAGTCGGGTCCCAGGCGTCTCCTCGGCTGCGATGGATATGGCCATTCCATCGTCGTCGCGCCCAATCCAAAGTGGCGTACTGCGAAGATTGTAAATTGTCGGCCCTTGGGCATTTAGCGCAATGCGCAATGAATCGACTAGAAAAGGCCTATCCGGCCCATTGATGTAAATCAGCGTGTGGTCGCTCTCCCAGCCATGGGTATCTTGGCTGGGATTATATATCTCTATTTGCCCGGTGTACTTGCCGTCGGCAAAGCAGTCTTCACCGGGCGCGCGCATGCAGCGATAGAGCCCGTAAAGATTCCAAAAAATCATCTCCAACGGTCGATTCAAATAATCAATATCCAAATGATCCTGCACCGCATGGGCGATAAAACCTTCGAATAATCGCTGTTCAGTAGCCTCCACATGCTGCAGTGAAAGTGCCCGCAAGGCCTGAAGTAAATGTTGTTTATTATTGTTGTTTTTTTGCATATCCATAGCTAATATCTGCAACCCTGTGCCAGTTGGTATTTCTTTGGTAACGAATGAAAATTCACAGTTTTGTCAGTGCCATCAGACCGCTGCGGAGATTGTTAAGAATCCCCAAATAACGCTCTCTGTGCATTTTGTTCGCCGTCCATCACTATATAACTATAATAGAGTGCAATGCACAGGAAAAGCGCATTTTAGCGGTGATATAGGTCGCCGGAGCCGAACAACAGCTAAGCTGCAGCTACGGCCACCGACCGACAAATTTAACGGGGCTTAAAACATCGATACAGGAGTAATGCATTGCAACCACGAATCAATCAATTACAAACTTGGCTGGGTAGTAAAATTGTCGGCCAAGAGGCGCTGATTGAACGACTGATGATAGCGCTTTTAGCCGACGGCCATCTACTGGTTGAAGGGGCTCCTGGACTCGCCAAGACCAAGGCCATCAAAACGCTTTCAGAGGGACTCGAAGCCGACTTTCACCGCGTCCAGTTCACTCCAGACCTACTGCCAGCAGACATCACCGGCAGCGACATCTACCGCCCCCAAGAAGGCACTTTCGAATTTCAAGCGGGCCCGCTTTTTCATAACTTGGTACTCGCCGACGAAATAAATCGGGCCCCGGCAAAAGTACAATCGGCGCTCCTCGAGGCCATGGCAGAACGGCAGATTACGGTCGGTAAAAAAACCTACAACCTGCCCGATCTGTTCCTCGTTATGGCGACGCAAAACCCCATTGAACAAGAGGGCACCTATCCCTTGCCCGAGGCCCAGATGGATCGATTTTTAATGCATGTGATGGTCGACTATCCCGCGCCACATACCGAGCAGTTAATTCTCGAGTTATCCCGCCAAGAAACCCTAAAGACCGCGTCGGAGACGATTGCCAAAATCGACCAGGCAACGCTATTTACCGCGCGCCAACAAGTACTGCAAGTGCACATGTCCGCGCCCGTCGAGGCTTACCTCGTACAGATTATTCTCGCAACGCGCAACAGTAATGATTACGGCGGCGACCTTGCAGAATGGCTCGA
>CALGJN010000250.1:0-1357 GCA_937920185.1 uncultured Cellvibrionales bacterium
GCCAAACCAATATCGGCATCGCCACTGATGTCGTAAACGGCTTGGTAGAGTTTAAAATAATCCGTTACAGGAAATCGTCGGTCGGGAACATTGAGGTCTCCTGCCCTGAACGAGAGATTGTCGAGAAGTGCCGTCTGCTGAATACCGATTTGTTCTGCCGTCTGTAAAATGGCGATCAAGGGCGCCGCATAGACGGTCCAAGTGGGATCGATACGTTGCTCCGTAACGAGTGTTTTTGCCATACCGATGTTCGCAGTGCTAAACGGGTCAAACCCAGTTTAGCATCTGCGTAACGCTTGATCCATGCAGCCTATTTTTTAGCACCTCCATGTCGCTCATGCCAATTAAAAAGAGGCGTAAATAGATATGACTTTCTATTAAATACTGTATATATTAACAGTATATGAAAACGGTTATTCAATCTCCTACAGCGCTCTCAAACTTGCTATCGCGTCGCGACATATGGCGTGGCTATGATCGCGCGGTATCGCGTAGAGTTCGCCCAACCGGCCATACTGAGCTAGACGCACTGTTGCTCGGTGGCTGGCCAAAAACAGCGTTGATTGAATTAGCCTGTCATCATCAGGGGATTGGTGAATTGAGCTTATTGCTACCCACGCTGGAAAAGCATACCCAGGCCGGTGAACTCTGTATTCTCCTAGACCCTCCCTACCAACCCCATGCACCCTCCTGGGTCAGTGCTAATATCGCGCTGGAAAATTTAGTCGTCGTACGCAGTCAATGGCAGCGTGACTGGCTATGGGCTGCAGAATTGAGTATTCGTAACGGCGCTCTACTGTTGGCCTGGCCGAATCACTACAAACCCAGCTACAGCGATTTACGAAAATTGCAATTGGCCGCCATCGACAACCAGCAGAGCGCCTTTTTATTCAATCGTCCCGAAAATCTATGCTCGGCCTCGCCCTCACCTTTGCGCCTAGAAATACACAGTCACGCACTACACCAACTAGATATTAGGGTGCATAAATTCAGTGGCGCCATAGCCAACTCACGCGTGCAAATAAAATCCTCGCTACTCGATAGCGAACGCACGCCTCTGAATCAACTCAACGTACCTATCTGCTACCCAGAGGATCAAAGCACTGGCATTCACGGACGCTATGAAAATATCGACCAGACGCTAAATACCTAATATGCCCAGTACATCCAAACCGAGATATAAAACCCATCGGCAACAGCAACCGGCCAAAACCGCCCAAATTTGGCTCTATTTGGGTTTCCCGCAACTGGCTCTGGATGCCCAGTTTAATCAGTCCAGCGAGCAGATAACGCAAGAGCCCTACGCGATTGTCATTCAATCTCGGCAACTACAACGCATTTATTGTTGCAACAAGGC
>CALGJN010000251.1:0-25745 GCA_937920185.1 uncultured Cellvibrionales bacterium
GCAGGCGATGGCTGCTGGCAGTATGGCGCCGACCGCGCGTATATTTCCAGACAAACTCAACTCGCCGATAAATTCGTATTCGTGTAGAGTCGAGGCTGGGATTTGGTCGGAGGCGGCGAGAATGCCGATGGCGATTGCCAAGTCGTAGCGCCCACCCTCTTTGGGCAATTCAGCCGGCGCTAGGTTGACGGTGATACGTCGTGTTGGGAACTCAAAGTGCGAATTGATCAGCGCGCTGCGAACGCGCTCCTTGCTCTCTTTAACCGCGGTCTCTGGGAGCCCAACGATGGTAAAGGCTGGCAGGCCACTCGACAGGTGCACTTGCACGGACACCAGTGGTGCATCGATGCCCTGATTGGCGCGGGTATAGATTTCTGCCAGTTCGATAGCGTCCCCTCCACTCGGTGGGCGGCGGCGCAACGCTGATCGGTGCGGTTAGGCGTCGTCGAGTTTTGCCGCGATGGTGGCTAACTGTTGTTCTAACTGATCGATCTTTTCCCGAGAGCGCATTAACACTGCATTTTGTGCGTCGAATTCTTCTCGGGTTACCAGATCCAAACGACTAAATGCCATCATCATGGCGCTGTGTATCTGCTGCCGAACCTCGCTGGCAAGGGTATTTTCTGCGGGTGAAAAAAGACTGTCGAATTGCCCGATGAATTGCTGAAATAGCTGTTTGTCGATCACTGTCGAAATACTCCGTCTGGTGGTAACTTTATCTCTTTATACTAGCAAAATTTCGTCCGTAAGAATGAAAAACTTCACCAGTTTGCTGAGGGCAATTCTTTGCACCATGTTGGTGCGATTACGCATCGCGATTGGAGATTTTTTGAACCGTACCGGTGCGCTTTGGCGTTTGACGATCCTTTCTCGCCTCTGAAATCGCGATTTTATTGGCTTATGGATAGTTGGCACAGATAATGCAAAGAAATTAATCATTGAGACTTATGGGCCTACCTTAAAAGTTTCTTTAACACGCACATACACTATTGGGAGAACACCTATGAAGTTTTTGAAAACAACAATTTTTGCCGTATCCATGGCCACAAGCGCTACGGCGATGGCGGTCGAAGTCTCGGGGAACATCGCGTTGGGCACCGAATACTTTTTCCGCGGCATCGATCAGTCCGGTGGTGAGGCAGTATCCGGTGGTTTTGATGTAGGTTTTGACAGTGGTTTTTATGTCGGCACCTGGGCGTCGAGCATTGACTTCAGTGGTGGTCTGGAATTGGATTACTATGCCGGTTTCGGCGGTTCTATATCCGATTCGGTGAGCTACGACATCGGTTATTTGTTTTATGGCTACCCTCAAGGCCCCAGCTCAGAAGAATTTGAGGAGTTCTATGGCAGCCTTTCATTTTCTGATGCCACGGTTGGTTTTGCTTATTCAGATGACTATTACGCGTCAACGGGTGAGTCGACTTACATCTATTTAGATTACGCGTTCGATGTGAGTAAAGATTTCAGTCTCGGCTTCCACTTTGGAACTATGGAAGCTGATGACCCGGCCAACGAAGCGGATGATTATTCGATCTCGTTGAGCACGGAAGCCGCCGGCTTGGGTTTTGATCTTTCATGGCTCGATTCATCTGAGTCTGGTGGGCTTTTTGCGGATAACGAGTTCGTTCTGACGATTTCTAAGTCTCTTTGATATTTCATTGTTCTTATTCAGTAAAAAACCCTATGGAGACGGGTGGTTGCGACCACCCGCTGGAGCTTAATTATGAAGTTACTTACTGCAATTATTAAACCTTTTAAGCTCGACGAAGTTCGCGAAGCGCTGGGTGAACTCGGTGTTGCCGGTGTTACGGTAACCGAGGTCAAAGGTTTTGGTCGGCAAAAAGGCCACACGGAGCTGTATCGCGGAGCCGAATACGTGGTCGATTTTTTACCCAAGGTCAAACTCGAAATTGTCTTGGTGGACGAGATGGTGGACGGTGCTGTCGAGGCGATTTTGGCTGCCGCCAAGACTGGAAAAATTGGCGACGGCAAGATTTTCATAGCGCCCCTTGAAGATGCCGTTCGCATCCGCACTGGCGAGACCGGAAGCGAAGCGATCTAAGTATTTTGGCAGTCCGGCCGACGGACGTTGCCACTTTAACCGCCGCTATAAATAACCTTTTTTTGTCGTCCTAGTCGACCCCAGTTTACCAAGTCCATTGTTTGTATGCCTTGGCAGATCCGGAGTTGTACAAAAATATTTGGAGAAAATGCTATGGAAAATGATTTGGTACAAGTTAAGTATGCGCTCGACACCTTCTATTTTTTGATGTCGGGTGCCTTGGTTATGTGGATGGCGGCGGGCTTTACTATGCTCGAAGCCGGCCTGGTGAGATCCAAAAATACCACGGAAATACTCACAAAAAATGTATCTCTGTATGCGATAGCTTGTTGCATGTACATGCTCATGGGCTACACCATTATGTACGGCGGTACATCGAGTCTATACCTGCCCGATTTATGGTTCGGCAATTCGATAGCCAACGCATCGGTAGATGAAGTGCTAGCCAGCGGTGGTGATACTTATTATTCCGGCGCATCGGACTTTTTCTTTCAGGTGGTGTTTGTGGCTACTGCTATGTCGATCGTGTCCGGCGCGGTTGCCGAACGCATGAAGCTTTGGGCTTTTTTGTCCTTTGCCGTGGTGATGACCGGATTTATTTATCCGATGCAGGGTGTTTGGTCCTGGGGCGGCGGTTTCTTGGGTGAGACGGTTGGCTTTTCAGATTTTGCAGGTTCAGGCATCGTCCATCTGTGCGGTGCTTCAGCAGCGCTCGCTGGGGTGTTGATTCTTGGTCCGCGACTGGGTAAGTATTCGGCTGACGGCTCGGTCAACGCTATTCCAGGGGCCAACATGCCACTCGCAGCGCTCGGTATGTTCGTGCTGTGGATGGGCTGGTTTGGCTTTAATGGTGGCTCCGAACTCAAAGTTTCGGATATCGATGAAGCGAATGCCGTGGCGACCATTTTTGTCAATACCAACGCCGCCGCTGCCGGTGGATTGATTACTGCGCTGGTGGTCTCACAGCTGATGTTTGGCAAGGCCGATTTGACCATGGCCTTGAACGGCGCACTGGCCGGTTTGGTATCGATCACTGCAGATCCACTGACGCCCTCGGGCGGTCTGGCAACGATGGTTGGTGCGATTGGTGGGGCCATTGTGGTGTTCTCGGTGTTGTTTATGGACAAAATCAAGATCGACGATCCCGTGGGCGCTATTTCGGTTCATGGCGTGGTCGGTATTTGGGGTTTGATCGCGGTCTGTCTAGGTGGTGAGGTCAGTCTTATGGCGCAGCTGACCGGTGCCTTGGTCATTTTCTCATGGACCTTTATCACCAGTGGTATTACCTTTTTCGCAATCGACAGCGTGATCGGGCTGCGTGTGAGTGAAGAGGACGAGCGCAACGGTGTCGATGCCTCCGAGTGCGGTATTGTCGCCTACCCCGAGTTTACCGCTAAATAGTATTCCCTTAGACCGGAACGTTGCCGGGGTCCATGTGCCCCGGCTTTTTTTGGTCGAACAGGGCGGCCAAGGGTGAATTGTCGCGCGTTGGAGATGCAATTTCGTCGATAAACAGGTATCTTTACCCTCCTACGAAATCATCAACAGATAGGACGCTATGAAACTTATTACCGCCGTTATTAAACCCTTTAAACTAGATGACGTTCGCGAAGCTCTCGCCGATATTGGCGTACAGGGCATTACAGTTACCGAGGTAAAGGGCTTTGGGCGCCAAAAGGGGCACACCGAACTCTACCGTGGTGCCGAGTATGTGGTTGATTTTTTGCCCAAGATCAAGCTTGAAATTGCCGTCGGAGCCGATATGGTCGACAGCACCGTCGAGGCGATTGCCAAGTCTGCTGCCACCGGTAAAATCGGCGATGGCAAAATCTTTATTTCGGCGTTGGCCGAAGTCATTCGCATCCGCACCGGCGAGACGGGTGAAGAGGCGATCTAGCATCAGCCAATCCGTCACCTAGTGTGCCGCGCACGCGAGTTAGTGCTGCCTGCTTCTGCCAGTGTGCCACACGGCAATGTCTATCCAATGGATCTTACTTTGATTGCAAATTGTTTATTAAAACTGTGTTGGCCCCAAGCTAAGGGCTGGCTGGCAGTGTTTTTACTGGTTGCCTCGGGTTGGGGGTCGCCTGCCTTCGCTGCGCAGGCATCCAACTCCGATGAGTCCGTTATACCTCTCTCTGACAATCTTAACGAGACCGTAGAAAACGCTTTTGGCGACGCGCTAGATGGATCTATAGCGCTTGAAAAATTGCGCGCCGCGCGGCCTGACTTTGCGTTTCAATTGGATGGGCAATCGGCCATTCCTGGCTACCTTAGAGTTGTGGTTGAAAACGGGCCGACGCTGTATGTCGCGACCGACGGCAGCCACTTTTTTGATGGTGACGTCTACCAGATTGGCCCCTCGGGCTTTATCGATGTTGAGAACCTGCGGTTTACTGCGGAACGGAAGAGCTGGATTGCCAATATCAATGCCGACGACATGATCGTGTTCAGTCCGAAGGGCGAAAAACGCGCAATCATTAATGTGTTTACCGATATCGACTGCGGTTACTGCCGCAAAATGCACCGTGAAATCGATCAACTGAACGCCTACGGCATCGAGGTACGCTATCTGGCCTACCCCCGATCCGGTGTCGATTCCGAGGGATATCGAAAAATGGTTACTGCTTGGTGCGCGCCCGATCGCAAAGATGCATTGACGCGGATGAAGCGCGGTGAAGATATGCCAATAGCCCTTTGCAGTGATCATCCGGTGGACGAGCATTTTGCTCTGGGTGGAAAAGTGGGTGTCACTGGAACGCCCTCTGTGGTGCTAATGGATGGCAGCATGATCCCCGGCTATCAGCCTGCCGATGCGCTTGCTGAGCAGTTGGGGCTGATTGAGTCGAGTAGCGAATAGAGAGCGAACCATACACATCCCTTGCGCACTGCGACCCAGCGTGGCGCGAAGACGCTATAGAGGAGATAGGAGATAGGATGAAACCTGTAAACATTGGTATATGTGGCTTGGGGACGGTCGGTTCCGGGGTCTACAATATTTTACAGCGCAACGCCAAGCAGATTAATAGCCGTGCAAATGCAGCGATTTGCGTGACTCATGTTGGCTCGCGGCGGGACAATCCTTCCTGTGATATCGGTGAAACGCGGGTTTCGCGAGACATTTTTGAGGTTGCCAAAGATCCTACTATCGATATCGTGGTGGAGCTTATTGGCGGTACCAGCGTTGCATTTGATTTGGTGATGATGTCGATCAAACATGGCAAGCACGTTGTCACCGCGAACAAGGCGTTAATTGCTGAAAATGGCGCAGAAATTTTTGCCGCCGCTGAACAGCAAGGTGTGATCGTCGCTTTCGAGGCGGCCGTGGCTGGCGGAATCCCCATTATCAAGGCGTTGCGCGAGGGCCTAGCCGGCAACCAAATTAACTGGTTGGCTGGGATTATCAATGGCACCAGTAATTTTATCCTTACAGAAATGGCGAGTAAGGGTCGGGCCTTCCCCGATGTTTTAGCCGAGGCGCAGGCAAAGGGTTATGCCGAGGCCGATCCGACCTTTGATATCGAGGGCATCGATGCGGCGCATAAACTCGCGATACTGGCATCTGTAGCGTTTTCGATCCCGCTAAACATCGAGAGTATTTTCGTTCAGGGCATTACGCAACTGGAGCAGCTTGATATTGGTTATGCGCGCGAACTCGGCTACGCGGTCAAACACCTCGGTATCGCGCGCCAGTCCAGCGAGGGCGTGGAACTGCGCGTTCATCCGACGCTGGTACCCGCAGCGAGTTTGATCGCCGGGGTCAACGACGTATTGAACGCGGTAATGGTCGACGCCGACGCACTCGGCAGCTCGCTGTACTATGGTCGCGGTGCCGGTTCGGAGCCAACGGCCTCGTCAGTACTAGCAGACATCATAGATATTAGCCGCGTGTTGGAAAACCCTCCTGCCACTTGGGTGCCGGCGCTCGGCTGTCCTCTAGAGGCGTTAACGGCACAAAAAATGATCCCAGTGGCTGACATTGAGACCTGTTATTACTTGCGATTTTCGATGCTCGATACTCCTGGTGCGCTTTCTAACGCAACCAAAATCATGGCTGATGCGGGCATTAGTATCGAGGCAATTATTCAAAAAGAACAGCCCGCCGGAATTGACTATGTCAACGTGATCCTGGTGACTAACCGCCTGCCTGAGCGGTGCCTGAATGCAGCTGTTAGTGAGATTGAAGATTTGAGCACGGTACAGGGGTCGGTTACCACGCTTCGACTCGAGCACCTAGACCAGTAGTTACCCACCGATTAGGACCTGACGGCATGAGATACATTAGCACCCGCGGTGGTTGCCCACCGAAAACCTTTGAAGAGGTCGTTCTCACCGGGTTGGCTCCGGATGGGGGGCTGTTTGTGCCGAGCGCCATACCGCATTTTAGCCTCGAGGAAATCGCTAGCTGGCGATCTCTGTCGTATCAACAACTTGCCTTTAAAGTGATGCGCCCCTACGTTGGCGACTGCATCCCTGAGGATGATTTACAGACACTGATCGATCGCGCCTATGCCAATTTTCGACACGCTGCGATCGCCCCCCTGGTGCAGACTGGCGACAACGAATGGATCCTTGAATTGTTTCACGGCCCGACCCTGGCGTTCAAAGATTTTGCCTTGCAGTTTCTCGGTCACCTACTCGATTATAGCCTTCAAAAACGCGATCAAAAAGTGGTGATTATGGGGGCCACATCTGGCGATACCGGGTCGGCGGCTATCGAGGGTTGTCGTAGTTGCAGCAACGTGGAGATGTTTATTTTGCATCCCCACCAACGGGTATCCGATGTACAGCGCCGGCAGATGACCACAGTGTTGGCGGACAACATTCACAATATTGCGCTGCAGGGCAATTTTGACGATTGCCAAAACATGGTCAAAGCGTGTTTTTCCGACCAGTCATTTTTGCCCGACAACCGCCAATTAGTTGCCGTTAATTCAATTAATTGGGCGCGTATAATGGCGCAAATTGTGTATTATTTTTGGGCTGCGCTGCAGCTAGGAGGGCCCCAGCGCGCGGTTTCATTTGCCGTACCGACCGGTAATTTTGGCGATATTTTTGCCGGCTATCTGGCGGCAAAAATGGGCTTGCCAATTGAACAACTGGTCATTGCTACCAATCAAAACGATATTTTACACCGCTGTATCAGCGCCAATGATCACCGCACGCTGCCGTTGCAACAAAGCTTGGCGCCGAGTATGGATATTATGATATCGAGCAATTTTGAACGCTTACTCTTCCATGCGTATCGACAGGATGGTGATCAAATAGCCGCGCTGATGGCCGCTGCCAAACAGGGCCACATGCGCTTGAGTGATGCAGCGCTGAGCGAAGTTCGACAATTATTTTCTAGTCACCGCTGCGACGACGCCAGCATGTTGGCGATGATCGACGGCGTTTACAGCGACAGCGGCTATCTCATGGACCCGCACACGGCAATTGGATTGGATGCAGCGCGCAGTTGCCGCGCCAACGCAATTACGCCGATGATCACGTTGGCGACCGCGCATCCAGCAAAATTTCCAGATGCGGTTAGGCGCGCAGGCTACCCCGAAGATCCTAAGTTACCGGCGCACATGGCCGATCTATTCGAACGCGCAGAAAGATTTAAGGTACTCGATAATGATCGCGCGGTGGTCGAACATTTTATGTCGCAGCATATTGGCGTGGGCAGCTAGTCGTTGCTGGTCTGGATGGGAGGTTGGTTGAATTGACGTAGTATCGTCCGGCAATCGCCGTTGGTCGATACTCCCTCGTGATCCGTATCAAAGGTAACGATTGAATGGACCAGAGAAGCACCGGCAATGGTGCACACAGACGGGAAAGTAGCATGACCGAAGATCCAAAATTATCTGATGAAGACCTCGAGCGCGTGCAGCAGTTCATCAGCAGTGGCTACAATAGTACTGAGCGCGGGCCGTTTCGCGCGTTTGCGTTGTTGGCTGTGACCTGGGGCGTGGTGATCGCCCTCGGGGTAGTCAGCTATTATATCGGCAAATGGGCCGGCTACCTGTAGCCCGCCTGCAATAGTTGCGCGCCGTCAGGGCGCGTTTACCACTGCCTAACATGCCCGGAGATGTATGCCTGTTAACGATGTGCGGCGGATTTTTAGGGCGCGATTGTGAGTGCCCCCCATGCTGACTGCAAGCGGTCGATGATCGCGACTAACAATGCTGAAATTGAGGTTTTTGAAGCCGGCATTGGCGGTGTTCCGCTGCTGCTGGTTCACGGCTGGCCAGAACTTGCTTACAGTTGGCGATATCAGATAGAGGCGCTGGTAGATGCCGGTTATCACTGCATTGTGCCCAATCAACGTGGTTATGGTGGCTCGTCAAAACCACTGGCGCACGAGGATTATGATATCCACCACCTGAGCGCCGACCTCAGCGGGATATTGGATAGTTTGGGTATCGACGAGGCGATTCACGTGGGTCACGACTGGGGTGCCATTTTGGTTTGGCAACATGCACTCTTGCAACCGAAAAGGGTGTCGGCGATCGCTAACCTATCGGTGCCTTTTATGCCGCGACCGAGTTCTGATCCGGTGGTATTTTGGCGAGCGGCACTTGGCGATGACTTTTACATCGTACATTTTAATCTGCAACCGGATGTCGCGGCGCGTGCTTTTGAGAGTAATCCGAGGCGCGTGTTGCGCAACCTCTACCGCGCCGGTCAGTGGCTCGCTGATCAGACATCGCCGACACAGGGTCGCAGTTTGATAGAGTTGTCAGATTACGATGATCGACGTGGCTACCCGATCATGAGTGAGACAGACTTGCAAGTTTACGTTGATGCTTTTAGTCGCGGAGGATTTGTCGCACCGATCAATTGGTACCGGAATTTCAGTCGTAACTGGCGAACCACTGAACACCTAGCTCAGCGAATAACACAACCGACGCTGATGATCTATGGTCGATATGACATGGTGCCGCAAGCCGATATGAACGGCTTTGTAGACGACCTTGAAGTTCACACCTTGGATTGTGGCCACTGGATTCAGCAGGAGCAACCCGAGCAAACTAACAACATTTTGTTGACCTGGCTGGAACGTGTGGGTCCCGGTTTGCGGTGTTTTGGCGAGGTGCGACATTAGTAGACAACAGATTGTTCGTAGAAACATCGATGGCGCCAATTTAGAGATGTGGGGGGCGATGGATCCTCTGCTGAAAAGAATTTATGCCGGTCGAGGGGTTGCCGATCCGGCACTATTAGAGCTTGGACTAGCGGGCCTGCCGCCGCCCAGTGCCCTGTTGGGAATGGATTTGGCGGTGCACCGATTAGTGGCGGCGCTGCGCCTTGAGCAGCATGTTATCGTGGTTGGTGACTTTGATGCCGACGGCGCCACCAGTTGCGCATTGATGATGCTCGCCTTGGACGCTATGGGCTTTAAGTCGATCGACTATTTGGTGCCCAATCGGTTTGATTTTGGTTACGGCCTGACGCCGCAGATCGTCGATTTGGCCGCTCGGCAGGCGCCCGATTTGATTATCACCGTGGACAATGGCATCTCCAGCATAGAGGGTGTTGCCCATGCGCGCCAACGCTCGATCGATGTCATTATCACCGACCATCACCTTCCGGGTAAGCAGTTACCCAGCGCCCATGCGATCGTTAATCCAAATCAACCGGGATGCGATTTTCCAGCCAAAAATCTTGCTGGAGTGGGGGTTGCTTTTTATCTGTTGAGCGCTCTGCGCGCGGCGCTGCGCGAGCAAGACTGGTTTTTACAAAATGGCTTGTCGGAGCCTAACATGGCGGCCTGGTTAGACCTTGTCGCGCTGGGAACGGTTGCCGATGTGGTGCCTCTCGATCAGGTCAACCGAATTCTGGTACACCAGGGTTTGGAGCGAATGCGCGCTGGGCGCTGTCGTCCGGGAATAGCCGCGCTGCTGCGGATCGCGGGTAAAAACCCGCGGCGTTTGGTCGCCGCGGACCTGGGTTTTGCAATCGGCCCAAGGTTGAACGCTGCCGGCAGGTTGGACGATATTTCAGTAGGCATTCAGTGCTTGCTGTCCGAGGACCCGCAGCAAGTCCTAGAGGCGGCAAATTTGCTCGATGAGTTCAATCGCGACCGCAAAATCATCGAGCAGACGATGCAGGCAGAGGCACAGCAGTTATTGGAACATTTAGAACTTGTTCCCGAGGATGAATTGCCCTGCGTACTGTGCTTGTTTCAACCGGATTGGCACCAGGGCGTGGTCGGCTTGTTGGCTTCCCGACTCAAGGAAAAATACCACCGACCGGTGGTCGCCTTTGCCCGCGAATCGCACAGCGATGCGCGCTCAGATCAACCCAGTATGCTGAAGGGCTCATGTCGGTCTATATCGGCGCTGCATATAAGAGATACACTGGATGCAATTGCCACGCAGACCCCCGGTTTGATCAGCAAGTTTGGCGGCCATGCCATGGCTGCTGGGCTGAGCTTGCCCGAAGATCGCCTGATGGACTTTAAGCAAGCGCTAGAGGCGCAGGTGTCTCAGAGCCTCGGTAGTGAAGACTATGCGCAGGTGCTGGCCACCGATGGTGAACTCGACGCCGAGCAACTCACCATGCGCACAGCCGAGCTGTTGCGCGATCAAGGCCCCTGGGGGCAGCAATTCCCCGAACCGTTGTTCGACGGTATCTTTAATGTAGTTCGCCAGCGCACGGTCGCCGAAAAACATCTCAAACTGGTTCTTGAACACCCGCTACTCAGTGGGGTACAGCTCGACGGTATCCACTTTAATATGGATCAGCAATGCTGGCCGAATACGCAGATACACAGTGTTCGCTGTGCTTATCGGCTAGATATCAACGAGTACCGAGGGCTGGAGACGGTGCAGTTATTGATCCAGCACCTAGAGCCCGCTTAGGGAGTTTGCGGCGATTAATAAAGACCAGTCGTCACGGCTTTTCGTCGACTGCTAGAATGGGTTTCAAAAAGCGTTTGACGCGATTTTTGATCATTGGTTGAGCCGCGGCTGTCGGGTGTAGGCCATCCCTCTGAATCATGCCCTCGGTGGCGGTTATATCGGCGAACTCGAACGCCATCAAGGGGATTTCGGCGCGCTTGGCAATGGCGAGATACAAGTTGGCAAAGCCATCGCTGTAGCGGCGGCCGTAGTTTGCTGGGATGCGCATGCCAAACAACAGAGGCTGGGTGCCCCGTCGACGGCATAATTCGATCATTTGGGTGATGTTTTTTTCGATTAGGCCCAAAGGCGCACCCCTTAGGCCGTCATTGGCTCCGAGTTCAATGAGCACAAAATCGGGGCTATACTCCTCGAGAAGTCTGGGTAGTCGCGCGAGACCGCCGCCACTGGTGTCGCCACTGATACTGGCATTCACAATACGGTGTTGCGGCGCCAGTTCTCCGCTGAGCAGAGAGATCCAACCGCGCTGTTCGGCGATTCCGTAGGAGGCGCTGAGGCTATCGCCGAGTATCAGCAGAGTCGCGCCGTGGCTGGAGCCACAAAGCAACAGTAAAACCATAAATATTGCTCTAACCATACTATAATACATCTCTCTTCGAAGGCCAGTTAATGCTGGCGTGGGCGAGTTTCAATTGAACAATAAGCGGGACAAATTAATGATAAAGGTCACTAATATCGGTAAAAAGGTGCTTGTTGCCGACACCGAGCTAACAATACTAGACGCTCTTAGCCTAAATGTCGAAGCGGGTGAGAGTCTGGCTATCGTCGGGCCTTCGGGTTCGGGTAAGTCGACGTTACTGGGCATTATGGCCGGCTTGGACACACCCACCAATGGCACGGTGCACATCGATGGTCAGGATATTACTGCCATGGATGAAGAGAGACGCGCAGCGGTTCGTGCTCGACATGTTGGGTTTGTATTTCAATCGTTTCATTTGTTGCCAGCCCTGACGGCAATGGAGAATGTTGCACTGCCTCTAGAACTGCAAAAAGGTGGCGATGCGATGGGTATCGCCGGTAGTTATCTACAGCGAGTAGGGCTGGCAGATCGAACCGAGCATTATCCGCGACAATTGTCCGGTGGTGAGCAGCAGCGGGTAGCGGTGGCGCGCGCATTTGCCTGCAAACCGACGATTTTGTTCGCCGACGAACCGACTGGCAACCTCGATAGTGTCACCGGTGAAACGATTAATGATCTGTTGTTTGAACTCAATCGGGAAGAGGGCACAACCTTGGTTATCGTCACCCACGAGCACAGTTTGGCGAGCCGTTGTAGCCGTCAGTTGCATTTAAAAAGTGGCCTTCAATTCACGCCGGTCGCGGAGATGAGCGTCAAATGCTAGCGTTGCAAATTCTTTTGCGCAATTGGCGCGGAGGACAGTTGCGCTTGGTTGTCGGCGCGTTGGTGTTGGCGGTGACGGTAGTGACGTCGGTGTCGCTGCTGGCCGATCGAGTGGAAAAGGCCCTGGTCAACGAGTCAGCCAGTTTTTTGGCCGCAGATCTAGTTCTCGAGGGTAATACCCGCATTGCCCAAGATTTTATCGAAAAGGCTCAGGCCACGGGGCTGCGCACGGCATTAATGATGAGTTTTTCGTCGATGGTTTATCACGGCGATGATATGCATCTGGCGTCGATCAAAGCGGTCGAGTCAAGTTATCCCCTACGCGGTGCGATCCGGCACTCTGACAAACCCTTTAGCGCTGACCCAGCGGCGGAGCAAACCGTGCGCACAGGCCCTCCGGTTGGCGAAGCCTGGGCAGATGCGCGGTTATTACCGCTGCTACGGATTGAATTGGGAGACTCGATAGAGTTCGGCGATAGCCGCGTTAAAATTAGCCGGGTATTGATCGAAGAACCCGATTCGGGCAGCTCATTTTCGTTGATCGGTGCGCGCATTTTGATGCACGTCGAGGACGTTGAAACGGCTGGCGTATTGCTACCTGGTAGCCGAGTGAAGCACCGGTTATTGGTGGCGGAAACCGGCACGGGAACCGCGCAAGTGAGCGCCTACCGCGCATGGCTTGAGCCACAGTTGAGCATTCACCAGCGCCTTATTACCCCCGATCAAGCTCAGGCAAGGATTGCTGAGAGCATCGATAGCGGCCGTCGGTTTTTATTATTGGCGGGCAGTGTTGGGGTGGTTCTTGCCGGCATCGCGCTGGCCTTGGCGAGTCATCAGTTTGCCATTGGCGAGCGCCTGCAAGTGGGCCTGTATAAAAGCTGGGGCCTTTCGGGTAGCGCGATTCGCCGACTGTATATAACTTATATTTTGGCAATCGGTACACTGGGGTCGGCGATGGGTATTGCTCTGGGTGCGCTGATTCAAGGACTTCTCGTATGGTTGGTGCGCGATTGGATGCCGATCGATCTGCCGCCAGCGAGTTTTAGACCGTGGATCACTGGAATGGCAACCGGATTTCTCTGTCTATTGGGATTTATGCTGCCGGCAATCTGGCACTTGCCGGACCTCTCCGCAATGACCGTACTGCGTCAAGATATTCCAGTGAAATCAGCAAGCACTGCGCTGCGAGGTGGTTTGGGGGTGTTAACAATCGGTTTACTGTTACTCTGGTACAGCGGTAATGTGGCCATCTCAATGGCGATGTTGTTGGCCTTTACTGCGATCGCTGCAGCCGCAATGGGGTTTGGTTTAACGCTCTTGTGGCTCGGTCAAAAGGTGGCTCGACATCTCGGCAGTATTTGGCGATTGGCGCTGGCGAACCTCTGGCGGAGGCGGTTGCAGAGCCTTATTCAACTGTTGGGTTTCTCCGGTGCCATTTCGCTGTTAATGATTATGGCGGTGATAAGGACGTCGTTGATTGATGACCTTCGTCTGCAGTTTGACGAAGACACGCCGAATCACTTTCTTTACAACGTCGCCTCTTACGAGTTGCAAGAGGTCGAGGCGTTAATCGAAAAACGAGCGCTCGATGCCTCGGGATGGTTCTCGATGGTGCGGGCCAGAATTCGGCAGATCAACGGGCAGGATATCGAAGCCGAGCAACTCGAGAGTCACGAATCTCTGCAGCGCGAACTGAATCTTAGTTGGGCCAAAAACCTGCCCGAAAATAATACCATGACCTCGGGAGATTGGTGGTCGAGTGCACCTTATAATGCCGCGGCTAGTCCGCCGACACTGCCGCCATTGTCAATCGAAGAGGATTTGGCGAGTGAACTCGGATTGGTCATTGGTGATCGCATTACCTTTAGTGTGGGCGGGCTTAATTTTGAGGCGCGGCTAGCCAACACGCGAAGCGTTAGCTGGGACGATATGACGCCTAATTTTTATTTTTTATTCCCCGAGGGTCTTTTGGAGGACTACCCGCGCACCCATATGACGAGCGTTTATATACCGCCCTCCGAAAAACTTATACTCAACGACTTGTTGCGTAATTATCCAACCTTGCAAGTGATCGAACTGGACAAGATTATTGAGCGGGTGCGCACCATTGTGTCGCAGGTCACGCGCGGTTTAGAGGTGATGACCCTGCTGATTCTAGCCTGCGGTATTCTGGTGATGTTTTCCGCCGTTAGTCTGTCGATGAGTGAACGCTTGCAAGAGAGCGCTATACTGCGCACGATTGGCAGTTCCCAGCGTTTGATCCTCGGCGTACAGTGCATCGAATTTACCACCTTGGGTGTGCTAGCGGGTCTATTGGCGGCGCTCGGCGCTGAAACTGCGTTGCTTTTGATCGAGCACTATCTGCTGCAATTGCCGTTGACCGGCCATGCATGGATGTGGCTCGTTGGACCGCTTAGTGGGGGTCTTTTAGTCGGAGCATTGGGAGTCTCCTACAGTCGTAAATCAGTTCTACTGCCGCCCCTTGACGTGCTTCGCAGGCTCTAGGGCGGGGCCGGGCGACCCGGCCTCAAGGAAAGTTTTTAGGCGGCGAGTGGCAATTGCAAGTGGAAGTTGGTGCCAGAGCGCTCGCTAGATGTCACCGCAATATTCCCCTGGTGTTGATCGGCAACAATAAAGTGAGTGAACGACAGCCGGCTGCTGACCGGATAGCGTTTGTCGCCAGCGCTTTGTGATGCCAGAGGCTCGAAGATGTATTGTTGCTCATCGAGCCCTATCAGCATGCCGTTGTGGTGAATGCACAGCACGATGAAGTGATCCTGCTGGCTCGCCTCTATGCGTATTTCGGGCCGTTTTTCTGGATCGTCGAGTTCGCCCAAGGATTGACAGGCATGGCGAAATAAACTGATAAAAACCTGTTGCAACTCGCCTACATGACAGGGGATTTTTGCCAAGCTGTCACTGTAATCTCGAACTATAGTGATGTCCCTAAAGCGCAGCCCCGAAGGCGCAGAGAGCAGACTGGCGGCCAATTCGAGACTGTGATCGAGAATCTCGGCGACGCTGGCAAGTTCTTTTTCACCGCCGCCACCGGTTGAAAACGCCAACAGGTTTTCGATCACATGGGTCGCCTGTTGCCCCCGTATCAACGCATTTTCTAGCAGTTCATTGAGCTCAATTGGATCGACAGATTCCTCAGTTAATGCGCTGCGTACCGCCTGAATGTCTTTCAGGCTGGCGCTCAATGGGAGATTGATATCCTGCGCCATAACGGCAGCCATCTCACCCATAGACGACATCTTGTCGCGTTGAATAAGTAAATTATTGGCGTTCACTTGGTCGGTAACGTTGTCGATCAATATCACCACGCCATTTTCCAATTGCTCTTGTAGCGGGTAGATGGTGATATTGAAATGGTATTGATTATCCTGACTTTGCTTTATGGCGAGGGTTTTTTGCTCGCGCCTGGCACGATCGACTTGATCGGGGGTCAGCGAAATTGTTGGATAACAGTCCCACAACTCGCGACCAATGACATCGGCGGCATTTAACCGACTGACGCTTTCGGCCTGCAGATTCCATTGCGTGATGCGGTTTTGGTCATCCAGTCCGATCACCACCAGCGGCATTGATCGCAGTATGCTGGTGATGTAGGCCTCCGATACCGCCAATTGGCTGGTGGTATTGAGGTGCCCATCGATCTCTTCGGCGAGCGCCGCATTGCTGCTTTGCAACAGTTGATTGGTCTGATTAAGATTGCCGGTACGCTCTTCCACACGCTGTTCAAGTTGTCGACGGATCTGTTCGAGTTCGAGGTTGTAGCGGTGCGCTTGGCGGCGGCTTAGAAATAATTTTAGCGCGGTAAAAGACAGCGCTAAAATAAGCATACTGCTGGAAAAGTTGGCTACGTATTGCCAGTTGGTGGCTCCCTGCTCATCGCGAAAAGCCCAGAATATATCCGCTGCGACGCTATGGCTGCACAGCAGGCACAGCGTTGTGATTAGATTTTTAAAAGCGTTCATTAATAACCCGGAGGCCTCGGTCGGTGGGCAACTCTCGGCAACTTATCGCTGCCTGTCCCTCGCCTTTAATTGTAGCGACTCGGGAGGTGGTTTGGCGAGAATTTTTTACCATTGTCGCGCGGGCTGTCCGCCAGCGGGTTTCAGCGGTTCAAGAGGAGCAACTGACCGATAGCGCCGCTGCCCAGTCCGGCGGTGATGCCGCGTAGCGCTCGAATTCTGGATGTTCGTCGAAAGGTGTCTGCAAGATCATCAAAAGTTGTCGAGTGAGGTCATAGTTACCCTGCTGCGCGGCGTCGATGGCCTCTTGCGCCATATAGTTGCGCAGAATGTACTTGGGGTTCACCGCGCGCATGTTGCGCTCGCGCAGTTCCTCCTCCAGCGTTTCGTTGCGCAGTCTTTCATTGTAGTCGCCAGACCAGTGATCAAAGTCGCTGCGCTGGATAAAAAGATCACCAATTACTCGATTGTCTCGATCCGGCCGATAGTGACAGAGCGCGCGAAAAAAATTGCAGTAATCAACGCGGTTAGACGCCAGTATCGCCAATAGATTGTCGATCATCATTCGATCGCCGGGTTCAATCTGCGCGAGGCCGAGTTTACTCGCCATAGCGCGTAAAAAACCGGCTTGATACTCTATTTCATAGCGTTCCAGCGCAGCTATTAAATGCTCAGAGGGCATTAGAGAACTTAGCGCGGTGGCCAGTGCATTCAAATTCCAAAGACCAATGGAGGGTTGGTTTTTAAACGCGTAGCGGCCGCGGTTGTCAGAGTGGTTGCAGATAAAATTGGGGTCGTAGCTGTCCATGAAACCAAAGGGGCCGTAGTCAATCGTATCGCCGAGGATGGACATATTGTCGGTGTTCATAACGCCGTGGGAAAATCCAATGGCTTGCCATTTGGCGATCGTTTGCGCGGTCTTTACCACCGCATTCTCAAACAATTCCCGGTATCCCTCTCCATCCCCTTTGGTGATTGGAAAATGCCGTTCGAGCACGTAATCTGCCAGTGCTTTTAGCGCGCCGGTCTGGCCCCGATAGTGATGGTGTTCAAACGAGCCAAAGCGGATATGGCTGCGGGCGACGCGACAGACAACGGCGGCGCTCTCGACCGATTCGCGGTAGACCGGCGTGCTGCTGTTGATCAAGCACAGCGCTCGAGTTGTGTCGATACCCAGCGCGTGCATCGCCTCTGAGCATAGATACTCGCGGATGCTCGAGCGCAAAACCGCGCGGCCGTCGCCAAAGCGCGAATAAGGCGTCGTTCCAGCACCTTTCAACTGTAGATCCCAAAGTTCACCTGCGACGTCGATCTCTCCGAGAGTCATGGCGCGACCATCGCCAAGTTGCCCGGCCCAGACGCCAAATTGGTGCCCGGCATAGACCAATGCGATTGGCTGGATATTGTTGGGGATGGCATTGCCACTGAGAAGTGCGAGATTGGCGGGGTTGTCGAATAACGATTGCTCAAAACCCATTTCCATAGCCAGTTCACGGTTTTCAATGACGGCTGTCGGCTGTTGGATTGGCTGCGACTGAACGTGGCTGAAATGCTCGTGTTCGGCGCCGCTGAAGGCGTCCAAAAAGTGCTGTCTCAGCCGGCTGTGGATTGCGTGCATAATGGTTCCGTGGATCTGTATTTGAAGGGTATTATACGCCTTTGATCAGGGGGACGCTAAGCGGCGGTGGCGATAGCTATCGATCTGTCGGTGTCGCTCATGGGAGGCTGTGCGGTGCGCGCTTCAGACGCGCTAGCCTATCCTCAAAGAGGCTACTAATATACAGCCATTGCTCGGTTTCAAGCGCGCCAGTGACGCCGTGATAGCTGCCGCTGGGATCTTGCAGTGAGCGGATGTTATTGCCGTGGCCATCGATGGAAAAGACGTGCCCGAAGGGCACGATGGTTGGATGCAAGATGGATGGTAGGCGCTGCACAAGTTTGCGCAACCAAGGGTGGCTCGACATGCCGTCGAGCAGCCGGTCACGCGGTGCAACCAGGCCAATCCAAAAACGTCCATTGGGGCCGCGAACAATATTGTCGGGAAAGCCGGGTAGGTTATCGATGAGGATGTCGGTGGTTCCCTGGTCGGGGCCGCTGAGCCAATATTTTTTGATTCTATAGTGACCGGTTTCGGCAACTAACAGGAAGCGACTGTCGGCGTCCAAGGCGATGCCGTTGGCAAAATTTAAGCCGTCTAGGAGTACCTCCGTCGACCGGTCGACGGGGTTGTACATCAGCACTCTGCCATGCCCACCATGTTCCATAGTGTCGAGTAAACTGGCAGCGTAGGTGCCGCCATGAGCTCGGGCGCCGAACTTGCTCGAGGCGTCACTAAAATAGACCTTGCCATCCGCGGCCACATCGACATCGTCCGCATAGGCGATCGGCGATCCTTCGACCGAATCGGTCAAAACGGACACGCTACCCGATGGCGCGATACTCAGAAGACCGCGGTAGGCGTCGGCGACCAGTAAATTTTGGTTGGCGTCAAAGGCCATGCCCAGAGGCCTACCATCGGTGTTCACCCAGCGGGTAGTGGCGCGGGTGAGCGGGTTGTGCCGGAGAACCCACCCCTGTGCGGAGGAGATGTAAATATCACCCTCGGGGCCGCGGGCCAGCGCCTCTGGGCCGTCGGTGTTGTCCAATTGGACAAACTCCGCGGCCTGTAATTGCGTATTGCTGCTGAAGTCGCCAACGTAGCCTTGGTCGCTGGGCGCTTGCCAGTCTGTGGGTTCGATTGGAACCGGCCAAAAGCCGAGGTAAAGAAATGATGCGGCGACCGCTAAGCAGATCATTAGACGCATTGGAACGCTCTCTTAAGGCCAAGTTTAAGATCATATTGCGCCTGTTTTGTGACTTTTTCAACCGCGTAGGTTTTTGCTTGGTGTCGCTGCATGGCTGCGTTACCATGGCGCCCGAACGCACACCAGAACACAGGATTGAGCATGGAAGTGAATGCAATTTTTACCGCCCTTGAAGCGCTGCAGACGCGCACCGATTTGCTTCGGGGGTATCTTTGACTATGCCAATCGCAAGGATCGCCTGGCCGAGGTAGAGCTCGATTTGGCTGAGCCCGATGTTTGGAATGATACCGATAGAGCTCAGGCGCTGGGCAGAGAGCGGGCGTCGCTGGAGTTGGTTGTTAAAACTATTGAAAATCTCGATCAGGGCGTTGCCGACGCCCGCGAGCTACTCGAAATGGCGGTGGAGGAGGCGGACAGCGATACCGTTGCCGAGGTCGAGATTGAAATTGCCGGGTTGGATGAAGAGTTGGCCAAGCTCGAATTTAGACGGATGTTTTCGGGCCCGATGGATGCCAATAATGCGTTTTTAGACATCCAATCTGGATCGGGTGGCACCGAGGCTCAGGACTGGGCTGAGATGATGCTGCGCATGTACCTTCGCTGGGCCGATGACAAGGGTTTTAAGGCAGATTTGATCGAATGCTCGGCGGGTGATGTGGCGGGTATTAAAAGTGCCACCGTTCAGGTCACAGGCGATCACGCTTTTGGTTGGCTGCGCACCGAAATTGGCGTGCATCGATTGGTGCGGAAATCGCCATTTGACTCGGGCAACCGGCGGCATACGTCGTTTGCCGCGGTGTTTGTATCGCCAGAGATAGATGATGACATCGACATTGATATCAACCCCGCAGACGTGCGTACCGATACCTACCGCGCGTCGGGTGCCGGCGGTCAACATATCAATAAAACCGATTCGGCGGTGCGCTTGACCCACGAACCCAGCGGTATCGTGGTGCAGTGTCAAAGCCAACGATCACAGCATCAAAATCGCGACAAATGCTGGCAGATGCTGCGCGCTCGCTTGTACGAGAGTGAGTTGCAAAAGCGCCAAATGGCCGCTCAAGCGACTGAGGATAATAAGTCGGATATTGGTTGGGGCAGTCAGATCCGCTCCTACGTGCTCGATGACGCACGGATTAAAGACTTGCGCACGAGCATCGAGACACGCAATACTCAGGCGGTGCTGGACGGCAAGCTAGATCCCTTTATCGTCGCCTCGCTCAAGGCGGGACTCTGATCACCGGCAGGACATTTAAATTTTAACCACATTACAGATACTCAATGACTATGACTGATCACCAAGACGAAAACCGACTGATTGCCGAACGCCGCGCCAAGCTCGATGCATTGCGAGATCAAAATGGCAACGCCTTCCCCAACGATTTTAGGCCGGCGAACAACGCGGCTGCGTTGCAGTCGAAGTTTTCATGTTATGACAAACCGCAGCTCGAGGCGCTCGACGAAAAGGTCAGTATTGCCGGCAGAGTGATTCGTAATCGCGGCGCCTTTATCGTCGTGCAAGACGGCAGTGGCCAAATCCAGCTCTACGTGACCAAGGCTGCGCGACCCTTTGCCAAAGCGCTCGATTTGGGTGATATCGTCGGTATCAGCGGCTCTTTGCAAAGGTCGGGCAAGGGCGATCTGTTCGTGCAAATGGACCAATACCGACTTCTAACCAAGGCGCTGCGCCCGTTACCGGATAAATTCCATGGCTTGGCGGATCAGGAACTTCGCTATCGCCAGCGTTATGTCGATCTGATCGTCAATCCAGAGGTGCGCAACACCTTTCGAACGCGCTCTAAAGTAGTCGACTTTATTCGCCGCTACCTCAACGACGCCGATTATTTGGAAGTTGAAACGCCGATGCTTCAGGTGATTCCAGGAGGCGCCGTGGCGCGTCCGTTTGTCACCCACCACAACGCGTTGGACATCGATATGTATCTTAGGATAGCGCCGGAGCTGTACTTGAAACGCCTGGTCGTAGGTGGCTTTGAACGCGTTTACGAGATCAACCGAAATTTTCGCAATGAGGGATTATCGACGCGGCACAACCCCGAATTCACCATGCTGGAGTTCTATCAAGCCTATGCAGACTTTGGCGACCTGATGGATTTGACTGAGGATATGCTGCGCCGGTTAACCACCGAGGTGCTGGGGTCGACGCGGGTGATAAACAGTCGGCGAGATGCCGATGGCGTCGCCATTGGGCAGGTCGAGTATGATTTTGCCAACCCCTTTATCCGGCTGTCGGTATTTGATTCAATTCTGCACTACAACCCCGAGATTGAGGCCGAACAACTCGCCAGTGAGACGGGCGCGCGGTCTATTGCCAGTAATTTGCAGATTCCCCTAAAAGATATCTGGGGGTTGGGTAAGGTGCAGATCGAAATTTTTGAAAAGACCGTCGAGCATCGACTCGAGCAGCCGACGTTTATAACGCGTTACCCCACCGAGGTCTCGCCACTGGCGAGACGCAACGACGATGACCCCAGCGTTACCGATCGCTTTGAATTTTTTGTCGGCGGTCGTGAAATCGCCAATGGTTTTTCCGAGTTAAACGACGCCGAGGACCAGGCGTTGCGCTTTCGACAGCAGGTAGCCGAAAAGGATGCCGGCGACGACGAGGCAATGCACTTCGACGACGATTATATCCGCGCCCTGGAGTACGGCTTGCCGCCGACAGCGGGAGAGGGTATCGGCATTGACCGTCTGGTGATGCTACTGACCGACTCGCCGTCGATTCGCGATGTGTTGTTGTTCCCCCACCTTCGGCCCGAGCAGTAACCGCGCGCACCGAGCATCGCTGTCGCGAGCACGGCGGCTTATTGCGCGCTCGGCATCGAGCCTAAGACCGCGCCGTCGCGCTGCGTGGGCAGACCGGTCGCGCAGTGCAACGAGTGCGTCACATACAAAGAGGCGCTGAGTAGGGCGATGGCACCGACTTGGTGGGCCGCAGCCAGCGGCACCGGCATATGCAGCAGCAGCGTGCTAATACCGAGGCTGACTTGAACAATCATCAGGCCGAGCATGCACCAAACGCCAGTGCGGGTCGATCCTTGCACGCCTGAGCGCAACGCGCAGGCGACAAACAGGCCGATGGCTGTAACGATCACGTAGGCAAGTATGCGGTGGTTAAACTGGATGGTGGTAATGTCCTCAAACGCAGAGAGCCAAAGGGGTTGCATCGTATATAGCTGCGGCGGGAAGAAATGATCTCCCATCAATGGAAATGTTGGGTAGGCGTAGCCGGCGCGAGTGCCGGCGACCAATCCTCCAGAGAGTATCATCACCGAGATTAGCAGGCTGATTAGCATTGCCGGGGTACGCAGCGTCGTCGGCTGCGCGCTGGGCCGGTGCAGCAGGCCACATGCGACCCAAAAAATGAACGCATAGATCAGCGCTGCGTTGCCTAGGTGGGCAGTCAAACGGTATTGGCTGACTCTGGGGTCATTGACCAGGCCACTCTTTACCATATACCACCCGAGTAGGCCTTGACCCGCGCCGAGCAACAGCATCACCACCAACTTTGCGGTGAGTCCGGCGGGGATCCGTTTGGCAAAGTAGAAATACACAAAGGGTACGACAAAAATCACGCCAATAATCCGCCCGAGTACTCGGTGCAAGTACTCGTACATAAAAATCGGTTTAAATTCCGCCAAGGTCATGCCTAGATTGACTTTTTGATATTCGGGAAACTGTTGGTACTTGCTGAACAGCAGTTGCCAATCGGCCTCGGAAAGCGGTGGAATAATGCCCATGATGGGTTTCCACTCAACCATCGATAGTCCCGAGTGGGTCAGTCGGGTGACACCACCCAATAGAATCATGGCAAAAATAACGCCGGCACAGAATAGCAACCAATAGGCAATCTGGAGATTGTAACGTTGTTGGAGCGTATCTGGAGTCGATTGAAGCATGTGATTTTCTATCTCTGTAAATGGCGTTGCTAGCTGAGTTCAGTGCGTGTCGCAGGCCATTGGGAACATCCAGCCTAGATGCGCGACTTATTGGACTTGAGCAACCACTTTTTACTACGGAAGCGCGCCATAATTAGACTTGATTTAATCAGGTAGTCCAACAGCGTTGTGTAAAAAAGCCAAATAACATCGAGCTGCATCTGCAGTAAAATGAGCGGCGCAATAACCCGGCTAATGCCAATGCTAAAGAGCGTCACCAGCATCGGATAGCGGGTATCGCCTGCGCCGCGCAAAGCTCCGGCGATACTGAATTCAATCGCCATCAAGGGCATGCAGAGGCAGAGTATGTGGATCACCTGAATAACGTAGTGTACCACCTGGGGATCAATGATCATGAAATGGGCGAGTGGACTCGCGCTGTAACGCATAATGATGGCCCCGATGAGCATGATATAAAACGCTGTGCGCATGGTGCGCCAACCGGCCTGATACGCACCGTCGGCATCGCCGGCTCCGAGATGTTGACTGACCAGCGTAGCGCCCGATATGGCAAAGCTAAAGGCCACCACAATGATCAGGCTGAGTAGCGAAATTCCAATCCCGTAAGCGGCGAAAGGCGCGTTGCCGTAGGTAGTTAAGAAGCCCAGAAATATCAGCACGCCAGATTGAAAGGCGATTTGCTCAAACGCCGCTGGAAAGCCAATAGATAATAGCCGGCGCGTGTTTGCGCGAATGTTGGGTAGTGGATTTGTCACCGGTAGACTGAGTTTGCCGAGTAACCATAGGCAGGTGACCGCAATCACGGTGATAGCGGCCCCGATGCCGCAGCCCAGAGCGAGACCCTTGACGCCAAGGGCTGGGTAGTCGCGCCAACCGAGGCTAAAAAATAGGCACAGCGAGAGGCTGATAGCGAAACTAACGACCCCGATACACAGGGGTGTTAGGCTGTCGCCGATGGCTCTTAGCGCCATGTTAAAAATTAACGTTAGGACTATCGCCGGAGCGAACACTGCGGTCCATACAAAAAATTCAACGGCCTGAGCGCGGGCCTGACCGGATAGTCCAAATAGATCGACTAAGGTTTCCGGAAAGGCCAGTGCGAGGGAACTGATGAGGCATCCCAAGGTAAAAAATAGCAGCACTGAGAGGCTGGCAAAATGTGCCGCCATTGCTCTGTTGTCAGCGCCCCAATAAGCGCCGACAAGGGCTGTGGTCGCGCTGCAAAATCCCATTATAAATGCGTGTAAAAAAAAGTAGAGCCGCTGACCGGTGGTGACCGCGGTGACCGCATCAGCGCCCATTTGACCGGCGATTTTCAGGCATGCTAAGGCCAGCAACATATAGATCATATTGCTTAAAATAGTCGGCCAGGTTAGGCGCAAAATAGACAGGGTCGAAGTGGCTTGCATCTATGTCTATGGTACCATCTAGCGGTTGTGGGTAGAGGTTTTTTTACCATGTACATCACGACAATAGCTTTGGGGTAGCGCGACAATGGTCGACCAAGATGAACACAACCAGATCGCCGTAGCGGGGATTGATGGCGAATGGCGCAGGTTGCTTAAAAGCCATATGAAAAGTGGTTCCATGGCGCATTTGATGGCCTTTTTGGAACGCCGTCGCCGCGCGGGAGTGGCAGTATACCCGCCGCAAAAGTATCTCTACGCAGCGTTGCGCGAAACGCCCTACGAGGCGGTTCGCGTGGTGATTATTGGTCAGGACCCGTACCACGGTCTGGGTCAGGCCCACGGGCTGTGTTTTTCGGTGCAGCCGCGGGTTGATGTGCCGCCATCGCTGCGAAACATCTACCGAGAACTAGCCGAAGATGTCGATTTTCATGCGCCTCAGCATGGTTGTTTATCACACTGGGCTGATCAGGGTGTACTGTTGTTGAATGCTGTTCTCAGCGTTGAGCAAGGCGACCCAGGGTCTCATCGGGGGCGTGGTTGGGAAGGCTTTACCGACGACATTATCGAACGCTTAAATGAGCACAGCGATCGGCTGGTATTTATGCTCTGGGGCAGTCTCGCGCAAAAAAAAGCCGCCCGGGTGAACCGCAAACATCACTGGGTTTTAGAGGCTCCGCACCCATCGCCGCTGTCTGCCTACCGGGGTTTTTTTGGCTGCCGACATTTCTCGCAATGCAACCGTCATTTAATCGCTGCCGGCGAGGCGCCGATTAATTGGCAACTGCCGGATAATCCGCGCGCTATTTGAACGAGTCTGGCTGCCCAGTCGGTCGCTCAAGCGATAGCGGGGTCATATTGTGGCGGCCTCTTGCCCAGTTGAGCGAGGCTAATACGCCGGGTATACGCACGATTTTTTGCTCCAAGCGGGACTTGCCCGGATAGTCCATTAACATCAGACCTATCAGTATGGTCAGCAGTCCTTGTCCAGGTAAAAATAATAGCAACAGGCCGACCAGCAACAAGGTTAATCCAAATAGATTCTTGAGACCAAAGAGTATTAGGTGTCGGGGATGATCCCAGCGGGCTGTTTTTCGTTGATTGAAAAAATAATCGCTGGGCAGACGGGCGATGAGCGTCGGTAGGCAGGCAATGCTGAGGATCAGGCTGATGAGTGAAAAGCTGCTCAGCCAGACCACCCAAATTGGGTGGTATGCCAGCCAGTTACCGGCTGCAATCATTTCTGTGCCAGCGGCGGGTAGGGCAGTACCAGGGTTTCGGCGTCGATACCAGTTTGCGCGTTTATTTGTAAACCATTGAGGCTCTCG
>CALGJN010000252.1:0-4327 GCA_937920185.1 uncultured Cellvibrionales bacterium
CAAGCAACGCTATTTACCGCGCGCCAGCAAGTACTGCAAGTGCATATGTCCGCGCCCGTCGAGGCTTACCTCGTACAGATTATTCTCGCTACGCGCAACAGTAATGACTACGGCGGCGACCTTGCAGAATGGCTCGATTACGGAGCCAGCCCACGGGCGACGATAGCGTTGGATAGATGCAGTCGCGCGCTGGCTTGGCTCGACAACCGCGACTACGTGACGCCGGACGATGTTCGCAGCGTCGCCCACGACATCCTCAGACATCGCCTCATACTAAGTTTTGAAGCCGAAGCGGCCGGCGTGTCTGCGAATAGCGTCATCGACTTGCTGTTGCGAACCGTGCCGTCAGCTTAGAGTATTGTTATGTCGGACACTCTCGAAACAAATCAAAATCCCGCGACCGCAAGCGTTAAAGACATGGTGCGTCTTCGCTATGCAGCACGAGAACTGACCAACTTTCCTAATTTGATGGCCCGCCAAGCAACCGCCGGCGGTCATCGATCGCGCTTTCGAGGTCGCGGCATGGATTTTGATCAGGTGCGTATCTATCAACCCGGCGACGATATTAGATCGATCGACTGGCGAGTTACCGCGCGCACCCAAACGGCGCACACAAAAATATTTAGCGAGGAGCGAGAAAGACCTATTTTGGTGATCTGTGACCTGCGCGGCGCAATGTTTTTCGGTAGCCAACGCCTGAAATCGGTGGTTGCATGTGAAATTTCAGCGGCCCTCGCTTGGGCAGGAATAGCCGCCAATGACCGTGCCGGAGGCTTGGTATTTGGTCAACAACAACAGGTAGACGTCAAGTCTAGACGCAGCCATCACGCGGTGCTGCAGTATATTCATGCGCTGCAAGATTTTAGTAGTGAACTCTTGGAGTCTCGCCCCGAACGCTATTGTTTGGCCGACATCCTCGAGGAGTCAAGACGTTTTGTACTGCCCGGTTCGACGCTCTTTATCGTCAGCGATTTTCACGATTTTGACGCGTCATGCCACCGCCACTTATTTGAATTGGCGCGCCATGGTAATCTCAATCTATGCCATGTTTTCGATCCCTTGGAGGTCGAACTGCCGCCGCCCTCGATCTATGCGGTTGGCGATGGCGATAGCCAGACGCTGCTCGATACCCGCAGCGGCGAACTGCGACGCGACTACGCCGACGCCTACCAAGAGCGTTGTAACGATCTGCGCGCGACTTCCGAACGATTGGCTGCCGGACTTATCAGCTTTAACACAGGTGAAAGTATTTTACCCGTTTTAGCTCGCGCTTACGGTAAACGTTCGAGTCGAGCGAGGCGATAAGTGAGTCATCGTTGATGAATAATCCAGATCCACTCGCCGACTTGCGAGATATCCATCTACCCGAGGCCATTTCAATCTGGCCGCTAGCGCCGGGGTGGTTTGTTGTTATCGCACTGTGCCTCGCTGCATTCGCCTGGCTAGGCTGGCGATTAAATCGCCGCCATCGCTCGCGCCTCTATCGGCGCCAGGCGCTGCAACAATTGCAGCGCATCATCGATGAGGAGCATTCTCCACAGCAGCTACAACGCCTTTTTGCGCTGTTGCGGCAAACCGCAAACACCGTTTATGGTGAGCAGCGATTCAGTAGCCTCGGGGTTGTAGATTTTATCGACTTCCTCAAGGCAAGCAGTCATCTGCAGTTGTTTGACTGTGACCAAGAGGCCCTGCAAAGGGCTCTGTATGCCTCGGAAAAAGACGCAACCGCTGATGATTACCAACAACTATGCACTGTCATAGTCCGCGATACGCGGCGTTGGATTAGCCAGCATCGCACCGATCATCGTCGGGGCCATGCATGCTGAGCTTTCTCTGGCCATGGGTTTTAGCACTCGCGCCCCTGCCCATCGTCTATCGTTGGCTACGCGCTGAAAAACCACTCCAGGTCGCCGCTCTAAGAGCTCCAATGCTCGTCGCTGCAGCCGCAAGCCAGCCGATAATGGCCCGCAGTCAATGGCGCAACCTGCTCATATTCTTGCTCCTTTGGCTCTGCTGGTTGAGTGCGCTGGCGGCCTTGGGTCGCCCGGTATGGGTCGGCGAACCGGTTGCCCTACCGACCAGTGGGCGAGATATCTTACTGGCAGTGGATATTTCAGGCAGCATGGAGCGCGACGACATGCAGATCGGTGGTCGTCAGGTAAACCGACTCGTCGCGGTTAAATCGGTGGTCGGTGACTTCGTCATAAAGCGCGACGGCGATCGCCTCGGGCTAATATTGTTTGGCGAAAAAGCCTACCTACAAACCCCATTGACCTTTGACCGGCAGACCATGCAAACCCTTCTCAACGAAGCGCAAATTGGCTTTGCCGGACAGGGAACAGCAATTGGCGATGCGATTGGCGTGGCGATCAAACGTTTGCAGGAGCGACCGGAAAACCATCGCGTGCTGATTTTACTCACCGATGGCGCCAACAACGCGGGGCAGTTGGACCCGCTCAAAGCGGCCAGTTTGGCGGCCCGTGCGCGGGTTAAGATCTATACCATAGGTATCGGCGCTGAGAGTCAGGAAGTGAGGGGACTATTCGGCCGACAAATCAGCAATCCCGCGGCCGATTTGGATGAGGAGACACTCATCGAGATCGCCGCAGCCACCGGCGGCAACTATTTCCGCGCCCGCAACCCAGCCGAACTTACCGCTATCTACCAACGACTAAACGAACTCGAACCCATCGAGCAGTCATCTGAGACCATCCGACCGATTGAGGCATTATTTTATTGGCCGTTGGGCGCGGCATTTGTGCTCGCTCTGTGCCTGGCATTGATTAGCAGTCGCCGAGGAACGTATGTCTGAAATAGTCGCCAACTTACATTTTTTGCGCCCCCTTTGGTTTCTCGGATTGTTGCCTGTGCTGGCTATTGCGCTCCACCGTCAATGGCGAGAAAAAAGCGTCGGAAACTGGCAAAAACTCATCAATCCAGCGCTATTGCCCTACTTGATCCAAGGCGATCAAGCGACCTTAAAACCCAGCACTGTGAGCCAAACCCTAGTCTGGTGCGTCGCCTGGCTGCTGGCGTGCGCGGCACTGGCAGGACCGACTTGGCAACAACTGCCGCAACCAGTGCACAAGCAGGAATCGGCGCTAATACTGATTTTGGATCTATCCCCTTCGATGTTGGCAGAGGATATCGCGCCGAGTCGCTTGGTGCGCGCGCGCTATAAGGCCATCGATATCCTCGCCAAGCGCAACGAGGGGTACACCGGTTTAGTGGTGTACTCGGGCAGTGCTCACGTGGTCTCGCCACTCACCGAGGACGCCAACACTATTGTCAGTATAGTACCTACTCTGACGCCGGCATTGATGCCCAGCTATGGCAGTCAAGTCGAAGACGCCATCGAGAGTGCGCTAAAACTCGCAGAGAATGCCGGTTTCGAACGCGGCGACCTGATCCTAATCACCGATGGCGTAACCCGCGCAGCGATGCGCACGATCGATCGAACGATGCGCGACGCGACGTCTTATAGACTTTCAATACTGGGCGTTGGTACTGCCGAGGGAGCCCCTATACCGCTAGCATATGGTGGCTTTTTGAAAAATGATAAAGGCAGCATACTGGTGCCCAAATTGAACCCATCAATGCTTCGCGAGTTAGCCACGAACAATCGCGGCATCTACCGTTCTCTGGGCAATAATGACAGCGATATCGACGCGTTAATGGCCATGTCCGAAGAAGTTATACCCGACAAAACACGCCAGCTAGAACGAGAATTTGACCTTTGGGACGACCGCGGTCACTGGCTTATCTTTTTTTTACTGCCATTTATTGTCAGTGCCTTTCGACGCGGTACGGTGGTGATGGTATGTGTAGCGCTGGTGCCGCTGCTGTACCCATCACAAAGCGTCGCACTCGAATGGCTCGACCTCTGGCAACGCCGTGACCAACAAGCCACCGAGGCGCTCAACAATGGTGATGCGCAGACCGCGCAAGCGCTGTTTGAAGATCGCCAATGGCGCGCGAGTGCCGCTTACCGCGCCGGCGACTATGCCAGCGCCGCCGAGGATTTCAACCACTCCGACGATCCTAGCAATGCCGACGCGCACTATAATCGCGGTAACAGTCTGGCCAAAGCCGGCGATCTCGAGGCTGCCGTTGACGCCTACCGACGGGCGCTTGAACTAGCACCCGAATCCGAGGACAGTCTGCACAACAAGCAGTTGGTGGAGAAATTACTCGAGCAGCAGCAACAACAAGGCGAGAATCAGGAGCAGGAGCAGGATCAGGATCAAGAGCAGGATCAGGATCAGGATCAGGATCAGGATCAGGAGCAGGATCAGGAGCAGGAGCAAGAGCAGGAGCAACAATCGAA